>NZ_JAVQNR010000050.1:0-221946 GCF_031799005.1 Acinetobacter sp. V102_4
TGGTGCGCTCAGAGAGATTCGAACTCCCGACCCCTTAGTTCGTAGCCAAGTGCTCTATCCAGCTGAGCTATGAGCGCATTAAGTAATGGCGGTGAGAGAGGGATTCGAACCCTCGATACCAGTAATAGGTATGCTTCCTTAGCAGGGAAGTGATTTCAGCCACTCATCCACCTCACCGGAACGAGCCGCCATAATACAAACTAAAACCACATTGATCAAGTCATCATACTGAAATTTTCTTGTTTTTTAGTTCAATGAATTACTTTTTAAGCAATTTACTCATTATTTTCGTCTTTTTCGATCAAACGCTTGTTAAGATAGATATTATTTCTTCATCAAAATACTGTAGTGCATAACACATTATTGCAAACCTAAACGTGCAGTTCGGGTCTGCATGGCTTATGCTAAACTTATCTGCCAAGCGTGAAACCAAACGACATGACAAAAAACTGGGCTGACCCTGAAGCGAAAGCTGAAGCTGAACGTTATGACAATCCTATTCCAAGCCGTACTCTTATTTTAGATACATTGGAACAGGTGCAAACACCACAATCTCATGCAGAGCTTGTCGATCATTTTAATATTCATGACCAAAAAAGTATCGAAGCGTTAAGTCATCGTTTAAGTGCTATGGTTCGTGATGGTCAAATCATGAAAGACGGTTTTAAATTTCAGTTGGTGGCAGATCAACCAACATATGAAGCAACTGTTTATATTAATAGTAAAGGTTTAGGTACAGCACATATTGATGGTCAAACTGACCTCTTACTTCCTGAACGTGAATTACGTTTAGTATTTAATGGCGACCGAGTTAGAGTGCGCCAGACTTCGGTAGACCGTAAAGGTAAACCTTGGGGTTTTATTACAGAAGTTTTACAACATCGCGTCAAACAGTTGATCGGTAAATTGTCAGTTCATGAAGGCGAATATTTTATTCAACCCAACAGTCCTAATCAGCATCAACCTATTCCTTTAGAAAAAGAACTCGTAAAACACGCTGAAGCGAATGTTGGCGATATGCTACGTGTTGCAATTGATAGCTATCCGACCCGCGAAGAGTTTTCAACGGCGCATATTATTCAGTCTATGGCCGATAAAGCTGATACAGAAATTATCATTCCACAAACTATTCTTGAATTTGGTTTGCCATATGAATTTCCAGATCAGGTATTAAAAGAAGCTGAAAGCTTTAAAGAGCCATCAGCTCAAGACCGTGAAGGCCGCATTGATTTAAGAAACTTGGCACTCGTTACAATTGATGGTGAAGATGCCCGCGATTTTGACGATGCAGTTTATGCAGAAAAACGTCCGGGTGGTGGTTACCGTGTTGTAGTGGCAATTGCCGACGTAAGTCATTATGTACGCTTAGACTCAGCACTCAATGAAGAAGCTGAGGAACGAGGAACTTCTGTATACTTCCCTCACTTTGTATTACCAATGCTGCCAGAGGCATTGTCAAATGGTCTGTGCTCTCTGAATCCGCATGTAGACCGTTTATGTATGGTCTGTGACCTTAAACTCTCTCGTACAGGCCGTGTAACTGGCTTTGAGTTTTATCCATCGGTCATGCACTCAAAAGCACGTTTGACCTATACCCAAGTAGCACAATATTTTGAAGGCGCAACAGATGCGATTCCAAAAGATCGCGATGTTCATAAATCCTTAAATACGCTTTTCCAGCTTTATCAAATTTTGAAAAACTTACGTGCCGATCGTCATGCAATGGAATTTGAAACCATTGAAACGTACATGACTTTTGATGAGCTAGGCGGGATTAAAGAAATTTTGCCACGTACACGTAATGAAGCACATAAACTCATTGAAGAATGTATGTTGCTTGCTAACGTAGCTGCGGCTGAATATGCATTAGAAAATGATATTCCAATGTTGTACCGCGTACATGAAGCTCCTGAGTTTTCACGTATTCAGAAAGTAAAAGACTTTGTTAAATTACTTGGTCTACCCTTCCCTGACCAACCAACTCAAGCAGATTATCAACGAGTCATCGAAGCAACCAAAGATCGTATTGATGCACCAAGCATTCATGCCGTGCTATTACGCTCAATGATGCAAGCTTATTATGGCGCAAAAAATGCGGGGCACTATGGTTTGGCTTATGAAGCCTATACGCATTTCACTTCGCCAATCCGTCGTTACCCAGATCTATTGTTACACCGTGCCATTAAAGCTCATCTAAAACAAAAACCTTCTCCACTTTCTGGCGCTGCACTAGATGACGCTGGTGAACATTTCTCTAAAACTGAACGCCGTGCAGATGAAGCATCTCGTAGTGTAACGACTTGGTTGAAATGTCACTATATGCAACAGCATTTAGGCGAGGAATTCATTGGTATCGTAAGTGCCGTAACTGAATTTGGTTTGTTCGTGACACTGAAAGACTTATATGTCGATGGCATGATTCATATTAGCCAACTCGGTGATGACTTCTTTATTTATGACCAAGCGAGTCAAAATCTTGTAGGCCAAAATAGAGGTCAAGTTTTTGGTTTAGGCGATGAAGTTAAAATTCAGGTTGCTGGTGTAAATCTTGAAGAACGTAAAATTGACTTCCAGCTCATTCAGCAAGTAACCCATGCAGGACGAGTAGTTCGTAGCCGAGCTCCACGCACAACCAAAACATCTTCACAGGCAACTGAAGAAGTTTTTAGCAAACCAACAAGTAGTGATGGCGAAAAGCCTGTTCACAAAAAGAAAGAAAAAGCCAAGCCTAGTTCTTATACTAAAAAACCTGGTAAAAAAACTTCTGCGAAAGCCGAAAGTAAACCAGAAAAAGTAAAGAAAAAGTCTAAGCCTAAAAAGAAAAAAGCGAATGCAAAATCAAAGGCTGAATAATTAAACAATAGATGTTGCCAATTTAGAAATAAGCTCCGATTTGGAGCTTATTTCTTTTTAAAAAGCTTATTTTGCACATTAAACTTGATTTCTGGCTTGAGAGGACCTACATCTAATAACATGTTTAAAAAATAATGTGGCTAACAGCAATGACTTTACAGCAAGCGACCTTACCAACTCCGCGTTTTGATCAAATTGAATTAGAAAATTTAAAAGAAGACATCCAACAAGCGATTCAAGCAGGTCAAGAATTTTTAAATACGCTTACAGTTGTACCTAGCGATACCGCTCAACAACTTGCCGTACTTGAACAAGTCGATACACTTGAAAACAACCTCAGTGAATCATGGGGTGTTTTATCACATTTAAATGCTGTGATGAACAATGCTGAAACCAGAGAAGTCTATCAATCTTTATTACCAGCGTTGAGTGAATACTATACTCAGCTTGGTCAACACACGGCGCTCTATCAAACTTATCAACATATCCATGATGGTCAGGGCTATACGTCTCTTAGTCCAGCCCAACAAAGTGCTATTCGCCTTGCTTTACGTGATTTTAAACTTTCAGGTGTGGCTTTAGAGGGCGAAGAGAAAAAACGTTATGCAGAGATTTCTGCACGTTTGTCACAAATTTCTTCTGATTTTTCTAACCATGTACTTGATGCAACACAAGCTTACTTTAAACCACTTACAGAAGCTGAGCTAAAAGGCCTTCCAGAAAGTAATATTGAATTATTAAAACAGTACGGTAAACAACGTGAATTAGATCAAGCAGTAGCGACACTCGACTTTCCCGCTTATTTTGCAATCATGACATATGCAGATGATCGAGCATTACGTGAAGAGCTTTACAGAGCTTATGTGACTCGTGCTTCTGATCAATCTGAGCAAGCTGAATTTGATAACAGTAAAATTATGGAAGAAATTTTGAGTCTTCGTCAAGAAATGGCGAAGCTACTCGGTTTCAATAACTATGCTGAATATTCTCTTGCAAGCAAGATGGCACCAGATGTAAAAACAGTACATGAGTTTTTGGTTGATCTAGCCGAACATGCTCGTGCCCCTGCTCTCCAAGAAGTTGCTGAACTTCGAGATATTGCTAAACAAGATGGTGTCGATGAACTTCAACCTTGGGATACCACTTATTATTCTGAAAAGCTTAAACAACAACAGTTCAACTTATCTCAAGAAGCGTTAAAACCTTACTTCCCTGCGCCTAAAGTCATTCAAGGATTATTCCAGATCGTACAGCGCTTATATGGTATTAACATCATTGAGCGACAAGCACCTGTCTGGCACCCAGATGCACGTTATTTTGAGTTAGAAGACCAAGGCCAAGTAATTGGTGGATTCTTCTTTGACATCTATGCACGTACGGGCAAACGTGGTGGTGCATGGATGAATGGTTTCCGCTCACGCATGCAGACTCTTCACGGTCTGCAAAAACCAATTTGCTACATGGTATGTAACTTTACACCTCCAGTAGGTGATCAGCCTGCTTTACTGACTCATGATGAAGTCATCACCTTATTCCATGAGTTTGGACATGGTCTACATCATATGCTGACCGAAGTAGATAACATTTCGGTTGCAGGTACTCATGGTGTTGCTTGGGATGCGGTAGAACTTCCAAGTCAGTTCATGGAGTTCTGGTCATGGGATAAAGAAAGTCTAGATGTATTAAGTGAGCACATTGAGAGTAAACAAACCTTACCACAAGAATTGCTCGATGCTTTATTGAATGCTCGCTTCTTCCAATCTGGCATGCAGACTTTACGTCAACTTGAATTTGCCTTGTTTGATTTAACAATTCACACCAAAACACCTGCGCTGAACAGTGAGCAAATTCAGCAGACTTTAAATGAAATACGTAGCCAATATGCTGTCGTTCCTACGGTCGGATACAACCGTTTCCAGCATAGTTTTAGTCATATTTTTGCAGGGGGTTATGCGGCAGGTTATTACTCTTACAAATGGGCAGAAGTCTTAGCTAGCGATGCATTTGACCGTTTTGAACATGAAGGCATTTTCAATACTCAAACGGGTAAAGAATTCCGTCAGGCGATTTTAGCTGTAGGTGGAAAAGACACTGCTCTTGAAGCATTTGTTAATTTCCGTGGCCGTGAACCTAAAATTGATGCATTGTTACGTCATCAAGGTTGGACGAATGACAGCAAAACCGCTTAAACTATGGGCCTAAATTGATCGTGTGGTTAGGGTGATAAAGATGAAAAAACGTTTCATTGCTGGGGCTAAATGTCCAAAATGTGAAGCAACAGATCGGATTGTCATGCTAACCACCGCTGAAGACGAATGGATTGAATGTATCGAATGCGGTTATAGCGAAAATCGTCCGACTCATATTGATGAGCCTGAAGCACCTGCTGTACCTGATGAAGTTGGAGTAATACAGTTCAAGCCTCGTCGTCCTGACTAAAGGTCTTAGAGATGCCACTACAAAGAAAACAAAACTCAAAACTATTGTGGATTTTAATTGGGGGCTTAAGCATTCTCGTAGTGCTTTTTTTCGCTGCACAATGGTTTTTCAAAAAAACCGAGTCATCCGCACCAATGGTTGATCCTCATCCTGTTTCGACACCTGCGCCTGTTAAAACCACTGATCCATCATCAGCTTCTGAACCGACAGCAGAGGCTGCAAGTTCACCACAACTTGTGAATGAAGATGTGCTTAAACAGCCTGTACCTGCTCAAGAGTCTTTAGCAAAAGAAGAAGTGTCTAAACTCGATGACATCCACCGTCAGTTGCAAGATCAAGAAAGTTCATTAAAAGCTCAGCATGCAGATGCAGATCAATTAACGAAACTCAAAGAAGAACAAGTTAAATTGCTTGAAGCTCAGCTCAAACAGCAATAGTTTTTCAATGGGAACTTAAAAAGCTAAAGTTATTCATCTTTAGCTTTTTAAGTTTAATTAAAATAATTCTAGTCATCTTTTTCTAAATTTACTGAATTCCACTACTAAAAAAGCCCTCCATTTAAGAGGGCCTTTTTTGTATAACAGATATTTTAATTTAAGTTATTTATACCAATCGAATAACTTGAACACATACGGTACATAAGTAACCAATACCAATGATGAGAACAAGACAATAATTGGTAATAACCAACGCTCATAACGGTAGTAGAAGCTTGTATATTTCTCTTTCGCTTCCGCATCCGCCGCGTTCACTTCATCATCTCCGACGGACAACCGCGTTAAGAGATGGTTCAAGGCAACTGGCGGCGTTACATAACCAAACTCGAATGCAACTAATACAATCATCCAGAAGTGAATTGGATGAATACCATTTTCGTATGCCACAGGTGCAATAGTTGCAGCAACTAAAATTACAGCACCAAATGGATCTGTACACATACCAATAATGGCAAGCAATAGTGCAATACATGCCAGTGATATATAAATACTGCCTAAATGAGTCGGTAACAATTCAACCACTTCAGAGCGTTCAATTAAACCACCTACACTTGCAGACAATGCCATCAAGATAATTAGTGCACCAATATGGCCGACAGTTTCTGAGGTCGCAAAACGAAGTGCTCCACCAAAACCAAGACGGTATTGAGAACTATGCGGATCATGTGACTGCAAGAATGGGGATTTTTGTTCATGTTCACGAACAATTGCTTCATGAATATTGATTGCAGGAGCTTCTTTTGTAGACACCAATTTGTCATACAAGATCATTGCGATCAGGACTAATGGCAAAATTACTGGTGCAGTAAATTCATTCATTCCTGTGTCTAGTGCATATTTATAGATCGCAAGAACAACAACAGTAATCAGAATGTATGGGATCACCGGTACAAAGGCACGTAACATACCCGGAATCGCTACTTTTGGTGAATTCACGCGGAATTTTTCTTCAGCCAATAGTAATGAGACACCCAAGAAAATAAATGCTGTTAGCCAAAATACATAAATACCATGGCCAAACAATTCATCGGACGTTACATGACGGCTATCAAGCATGGCAATTAAAACGACCAATAGACATGGACGTACAACTACCCCTAAAGAACCTGACATTGCAGACACAGCCAAAGCATATTGACGGCGAGCACCTGCATTCCAAACTTCTTTATAAATAATTGCACCGGCTGCAATAACGAAGATACCTGATGCGCCGGTATAAGCCGTTGGTACAGCAGCAGCAATTAGAATTAACCATGTTAGGGTTTCTGGTGCCAAATTCCATGGACGAAGCACATTAAGGAATAAATCCATAACACGTGTTTGAGTTAGAAGCATACCTGCCCAAATAAACAAGGCAAGGTTTAAGAAAATACCTGAAAACTCAACCAATAAACCAAGGTAAATCCCTTGCCCCATTGGATAATCCATAAAGAATGTAAATACGATACCCGTAATCAAAGCCATGTAAGCATATAAAGGTACACTTAAAAGGGCTAAACCAATATTACCGCCTTCACGTTTGGGTGGAGGTGACACAAATAATTGATAAAGACTAATTAAGGTCAGAACAACAAATAGAATCATCCATATCCAGTAAATAGTTACTGTTTCATAGGTAGGTATTACCCCAGAATTAATAACTGAACGATACTGGCTGATTACAGAGGTACTGAGTAAGGCATTACCAATCACCATAAAGATGGAATAGACTTTGTAATCTATTTTTGTCGCCGGATTACGTAAACCAATATGGTGAAATTTTAACGATGCCGTAATCGCAGAAATCAGAACCATAAAGATGAGTAAAATGGCACGATTCTCTGTACCAAATTTAAAAATACCAAAGAAACCTGTTTCGACAGCACGGTAAGTACGCACCCCTGGGTTAGCTTCGATATATTTAATTGTCTTGTCATATGCCTGATATTTCTCGTCACATTGTTGCTGCGCAGCGAGTAGCGATGCACGGACATCACTTTCCGATGCTGCACCAAAGAAACTCGAAAAATCATCAGATGCATTTGCTTTCATTTGTTCTTTTACTTGGGCATCGATATTTGGATGTCGATCACAAGTCGGCTTTTCAGGTTCAGCACGCAAAAATGAATATTGCATGCCTATAGCAGGGTCACCATAAAGACGCTCCCCGATACGTAATAATTGTCCGTGGATCATTTCCCCGGTACCAATTATTAAAGTCATTAATAGCAGAGTGAGGATAACGAATGTTGAGATCCATTCGTTCCAGATATAACCCAGCAGACCTAATCCAGATCTTTTTTCTTGATATTCTTGCATAAATATTCCAATTTTGTTCTCTCAAAAACCTGAAAACAGGAGCTTGAGTCATGCAATTTTCTTGGTCAGGGGTTAATTCCATCCCCCTTCTACCAATCCCTTTATTCAACGATCAAATTTGCATCAAACTTTACGAATAAAGAATGACTAAAATCACTTTTTTAACAGTTTGTATTGTCAATTTTTCTTTTTTAATCTTTGAGTAAGCCAATAGAAGCCCCCAAAGATCGCACCACCAATTGCTCCATATAAGTGAGCTTCAGTTAAAACCGGACTCCCTATTAACTGGGCTGTTCCTGTTTGCCCAAAGGTATTTTCCCATATCAGTTTTGCAATAATTAATCCTAAAACCAGAAAAGCAAAATTCCGTTCTTTACGATATTGCAAATAAACTAAAGCAACTGCTGTATATAGCCCATGTAAAACGCCTGACAAACCAGCATATGCTTCGATATAAGGTAAATAAAAATAGAAGACCAAACTAATGAACGGTGGCAAAAGAAAAAGCAGACTTAAAAGATGCCACGCTTTGGTGTGCGGGAAGATAAACGGTAAACAGGCGAATGCCATCATGTTTAAAAGGAAATGAATCCACCCAACATGTACCCAATGTGCAGTCCATAAACGCCAGAATTCACCGAGTAAACTTTCGCGCCAATAAATAAATGTATCAGGAAACACCTGTAGACAGGCAGACACAGAAATGCACACTGCGACCAAAAGCACTTTATGATTCAGTACATGATCCTTCATGGCACACTCCTTGAAATTAAACTTCTTGCTACCATTGTAAAACTTAACAACAGTCTCGCAAGAAGTTAACCTTTCAAATATTTTTACTGCGCTGCTGGTGGAGCAGATAAGTCTGCAGGAGCTTCAGATGCGGCCCCTCCATCAAACAATTCATCTAACTCTGCTGCACCTTCATTTTTATCATCCCAGAAATGTGACATACCATCATCTCCGGTACGCACACCAGTATGCTCTGTCCAGTAACGGTCAGAAATACCACGTACAATCAGACCAGCCATACTATCGATTAACTTAAAGTTCGGATTGACAGGCTTATCATCAGCTTGAGATGCGGCATATGATCTTAATGCATCACGGATTTTTGCATCATCACCACTTGCTTGGGCAGCTACCGCATACAAAGCATGGGACAGGCGAACTCCCTTTTGTTCACCAATTTGAACTGATTGCTTTAACGTTTGATATGGGTCAGGTTTCCCTTCATCAGCCCCAGGCAGTAAGGTCCAAATAACAGCACGTGTTGCATTAGGTGCGCCCCAGAATTTTTCATTATCTAGACAAACCATGCCGCGCTCTACAATAGCCGCAATATCTTTTGGAACATTGACTGCACCACCAGAGTTAATATCATTGGTTACAGCCTGAAGGCCACTAATCATTCCAAGTAAATAAACAGTTTGATCAGTATCACTGCGCATCGTTGGGCAAGAATCACCTAAATGATATTTATATTTAGATTCCCAACGATCAGCGAACAATTTATAGCCCGTATATTGACGCTCAGCAGCAATGGCTGCCCAACGCTTCTGAGCAATACGAGCATCTTGAGCTTCGGTTACTTGACCTGCTTTTGATGCACGTAAATAACGTAATTCCTGTTCTAACGCTTGGTTTTCCGCACATACACCTGATGCGGCATACATTAATACAGCAACACGAGTTGGATCTGCACCCATACCTTTGGTAGACATAATTGCCGGTGTTAATGCACTACCCGTATTACAAACCATTTCAGCATCTTGCATTGCTAAAATAGGTGGAACGACGTGCTTTTCCGTAAAACCTAAAGCAACATTTGCTCCGGTTTTCACGACGTATGAACAACCTGATAAAACTGAAGCTGCAAGCAAACTTACCGCCAAACCTTGGCTTATTTTTTGGACTTTAGACATCTTCCTGTCCTCTATGTAATTTGTTTTTTCCTTTTCAGATGTACATTAGCAGATGCATATCTTGAATAAAAGAGTAATTACTCTAATTGTAGCGCTTATACTTTGACATACTTCACAGTAGATAAAATTGACAGTTTTTCCAGAAAACAGAAATTTTAGGCAAAAAAAAGTAGCATTGCGACGGTTCAGCACATGCTACTTATTAACTGAGATAAGCTTTTAACGGCTTATATTATTTTTGTTCTATATAATCCTTAAGTAAAGTTCCTGCTCTTCCTACTACCACAGCCATAAGCACTGCAATTAACAGAAACATCCACATTGAAATCTCCATGAGAGACCTCCTTTACTACAATCGCACCCAGTTATAAACTGGACACTTGATGAAATTAATCGACTAACCAATTTAATAATTGACTGATCGACGACCTTGCATCCTCTGTCTCTTAACTTTGTTAAAATTAACTTTGTTAAGATGTTCCCTGAGTAAAGTTCCTGCTCTTCCGATCACCACTGCCAAAATGATGGCAATGACCAAGAACGACCATGTTGGCATCTCCATTTTGAGACCTCCGACACACTTTACGTTGGTGTTTGTACTTTAACCGATTAACTAAATACCCCTAGGTCAAATTGTCAGACAATTGTATTTCCTTAGCTTTTTTCTAATTTTTAATTAGACAATCCTAAACTCAAGAAAAAAAATAAAGATTAAATTATTGTTTTTTATAGTTTTTAAATAAATATACAAATGTAGAATTGTCTAACAATTAATGAAGTTTCTGTAAGACTTTTAGCTTTTTCCAATGTTGTAAAGGAAGTTGATCAAACCAAATTATGGCTACTTTCATAGGTGCCCCCTCAAGATAAATAACCATAAACAACTGATAATCAATCATTTTAGAAATTTCCACACGAGAAATTATCTTTTTCGAGGGATATGCAATTGACCACGATTTTTGGTCTAAATATGCAATTTGAGAAATTTGTGATTGTCTTAAAAAAAATAGAAAACTAATAGATAAAAGGATGAAAGCAATCAACCACCAAATGGGTGATAACAATTGATACAGCAAGATTGCTAAACTCAAGCCAATAAAAAGCTGAAATATTATCGAGAAACGACTATATTTCAGCTCAAAATTCAATTCTTTTATCAAAACAGTTTAGCCATGAACGTACTGTTTTAATTTATAAATAAATTCACGTAACTCTGTACGTGGAGGTTCAGAAACTTCCATGAACCAATCTAGTAAATCAGGATCTTCTTGTTCAACTAACTCTGCAAATAAGGCCTTCTCTGCCGAATCCGCTTTTAGATAATAGTTTTTTACATAAGGGTCAAAATAGACGTCAATTTCTTTTAAGCCGCGGCGTGCTCGATAAATTACTTTACGTTCTTCCAAGGTCATTTCGTCAGACATTTATTTCCCCATCTGCGTTGATAGTGCGCTTAGTTTACCTGATCACATTCCAAAGATCGCTAAAAATATCAAATTGACCAAATTTATCATCTTGTACTCATAATTGAGCATTCATCACATTGTTACATAAGCAAGGCTTCCGTATGTTTAAGTTCATAACATCACACCTGAACCAAGGAAGAAATACAAATGCAATCTGGTGCTATCCGTCCCATTCCAAATATGTTACCGAGAAAACTATTTAACGAAGAACATGAGGCATTCCGCGAAACAGTTCGTAAATTCTATGAAAAAGAAGTTGTTCCCAATATTGAAAAATATGAAAAACAGCAACATGTTGATCGAGACCTTTGGAATAAGGCCGGAGAATTAGGCCTATTGTGTACCACAATGCCAGAACAATACGGTGGGTCTGGAGTAGACCGCTTGTACAGTATGATCTTAATTGAAGAACAAGCTTATGCTATGGACTCTAGTACGGGCTTCTCTTTGCATTCAGATATTGTTGCCAATTATGTAAACAACTTTGGTAATGAAGAACAAAAACAAAAGTGGTTACCAAAAATGGCAACAGGAGAAGTGGTCACGGCTATTGCCATGACTGAGCCTGGTACTGGTTCTGATTTACAAGCAGTAAGAACCACAGCTGTACTTGATGGAGATGATTATGTCATTAATGGTTCTAAAATTTTCATTACTAATGGTTATTTATGTGACATGGTCGTAGTCGTTTGTAAAACGGGTAATAACGACAAAGGTTCAGCGAACTTATCACTCATTATTGTTGAAGCAGACAGAGCTGGCTTTAACAAAGGTAAGCCTCTGAATAAAATTGGAATGAAAGGCCAAGATACCTGCGAATTATTTTTTGATAACGTTCGTGTTCCTAAAGACAACCTTTTAGGTATGGAAGGCATGGGCTTTATTATGCTCATGAAAGAGTTAGCTTGGGAACGAATGCTAGTTGCTATTATTTGTCAGGCAGGCGCTGAAGCTGCATTTGCGCATACTGTCCAATATACAAAAGACCGTAAAGCATTTGGCAAACCTGTTAGTGCATTTCAAAATACGCGTTTTAAACTTGCTGAACTTAGAACAGAAATAGATTTCTGCCGTACCTATCTAGATCGTTGTATGGAATTACAACTTGAAGAAAAATTGAGTGTGGAAGCTGCCGCAGCTGCTAAATATAAAATTTCAGACATGTTCTCAAAAATTGTAGATGAGTGTCTTCAATTGCATGGTGGTTATGGCTATATGCTTGAATATCCAATTGCACGTGCATACATTGATCATCGAGCAAATCGAATTTATGCAGGTACCAATGAAATCATGAAAGAGTTAATTTCAAGAACACTTTAATACCTACATAAGAAAGGGGCATTACGCCCCTTTTCTTTATCTAATATCTATTAAGATACTAATTTTGGCTTACGCTCATTAGCTTCTGAACGTTTATGAAAATGTAGAACACCATCTTCAAATTTTGAATTTTTCAGCGACTTTCTATCTTCTAAATAGTTATTAGTCACTTGCCATGGAGCATGCTTACCCTGTTTTGGAAGTTCATGTGCCGCACGACTAATATAACCTGAAGACAATTTACCCATTACAGTATCTTCTTCCATTTCAGTTTTATCACCAGATGGAATCACTTCATCATAGTGATTTTTATCCATATAATTTAACAAGCGACAAATATATTCCGCAGCGATATCAACTTTAAGGGTCCACGATGCATTTACATAACCAATAATCATAGCCATGTTTGGTACATCACTTAACATCACACCGTTATAAAGCATATGCTCAGATGAATTAATTGCTTTCCCATCAATAGTCGCCTGAACACCACCCATAATCTGAACTTGTAAGCCTGTTGCAGAAACAACAATATCAGCATCAAGGTGTTTACCAGATTTAAGTAGAATACCTTTTTCGGTAAATTTCTCAATCTGATCAGTTTCTACGCTTGCTTTACCTTCACGCAAAATTTTAAACAAATCGCCATCAGGTACCACACACAAACGTTGATCCCAAGGGTTATATGAAGGTGTAAAATGCTTCATATCTACCTTACCCTTCAACTGCACTTCAATTGCTTTTAAGAGTAAACGACGTACAGTCTTTGGATGTTTCTGCGATAATGCATAAATAGCGCGCTGCATACCAATATTACGTGCGCGGGTAAATTTATAAGCTGTTTCTTCAGACATAAATTTACGCGTTTTTTCATAAACGAAATCGATAGACGGTACACTAGCAATATACGTTGGTGAACGCTGCAACATAGTGACATGACCAGCGCCACCTTTAGCCATTGCCGGTACTAAAGTAATTGCAGTTGCGCCACTACCAATAATAACGACTTTTTTACCTGTGTAATCTAAGTTTTCAGGCCAATGCTGTGGGTGAATGAGTTGCCCTTTAAATGCTTCTTGATTTGGGAAAGAAGGCGCATATCCTTGATCATAATTATAATAACCAGTACACCCTACAACAAAATTAGCAATCCAAGTCTGTTGTTTTTTCTTACTATCTTCAATTACAACCTGCCATTTCTTTGATTCAGAATCATAATTAGCAGAAAGCACACGATGACCAAAGTGAATTTTTTCTTTTAATTTATATTCATCAATTACTTCGCCTAAATACCCTTTAATAGAAGCACCATCAGCTAATACATTCGCTTTACACCATGGTTTAAAATTAAAACCAAATGTGGACATATCTGAGTCTGAGCGAATGCCTGGATAACGGAAAAGATCCCATGTTCCACCAAACGATTCACGACGCTCTAAAATTTCAAATTGGCGTTGTGGAGAATTTTTTGATAAATGGGCAGCAATTCCAATTCCTGAGATACCTGCGCCAATGATTAAAATATCAACTTGCTTTTCCATTTTATTTTTATACCCATTGTTGAGAATATAAGTTTATTAAAGCACAATTTTGACAATACACAATGTCAAGTTTGACCGTTTATCCGTTTTTTTATGTCACTTGGGGACATTTTTATAATTTTATCAATTAACAGAAATAAAAAAGACCGGTATAAAACCGGTCTTTTTTGAATAAAATCAATTATTCAGCTGAAGTGTTCACTTCACGATCTACAAGCTCAACGTAAGCCATCGGCGCTGCATCACCAGCACGGAAGCCCGCTTTAAGAACACGTAGATAACCGCCGTTACGTTCTTTGTAACGAGGGCCGAGTACGGTAAATAATTTACCTACAGTTGCAGCATTACGAGTACGAGCAAATGCTAAACGACGATTTGCTACAGTATCGTTTTTTGCTAGAGTGATTAAAGGCTCAGCAACACGACGTAATTCTTTAGCTTTAGGCACAGTTGTTTTGATCAACTCGTGTTCAAATAAAGAATTAGCCAAGTTTTGGAACATCGCTTTACGATGGCTGCTTGTACGGCCTAATTTCACACCACTATTACGATGACGCATGGTGATAGTCCTACTTAATTAACGGCTACGATAGGCAAAACGGTCGTCCATACGAAGACTAGCTGGTGGCCAGTTTTCAAGACGCATACCGAGTTGTAAGCCTTTCGATGCCAAAACATCTTTGATCTCTGTTAACGATTTTTTACCAAGGTTAGGAGTTTTTAACAACTCAACTTCAGTACGTTGAACAAGATCACCAATGTAGTAAATATTTTCTGCTTTCAAACAGTTAGCAGAACGAACAGTAAGCTCTAGATCATCTACTGGGCGAAGCAAGATTGGGTCAACTTCTTCACGAGGCTCTTGAGCAACTGGAGTTTGGTCTTTCTGAAGATCAACAAAAATTGCAATTTGTTGTTGCAAGATTGTTGCCGCTTTGCGGATTGCTTCTTCAGGATCAACCGTTCCATTTGTCTCGAGGTCGATTACCAGTTTATCTAAATCGGTACGTTGTTCTACACGCGCATTTTCAACGGTGTAAGAAACACGCTTAATCGGGCTATAAGAAGCATCTAATTGCAAACGACCAACAGGACGTGTTTCACCTTCAGGGAAACGAGAATCAGATGTTTCATAACCACGACCTTGAGCAACCTTCAAGCGCATTTTTAATGAGCCTGAAGCACTCAAAGTACCTATTAAATGTTCTGGATTAACCACTTCAACATTATGAGGTAAACGAAGATCAGCAGCAGTAATTTCGCCAGGACCTTGTTTCTCTAATGTTAAATATGCTTCATTTTGATCGAACAGCTTAATAGACAATCCTTTTAGGTTCAGCAAGAGCTCGACGATGTCCTGCTGCAAGCCTTCTAAAGTACTGTACTCGTGCTCGACACCTTCTATCTCAACTTCAACCACAGCAGCGCCAGGTAAAGAAGACAATAGAATGCGACGTAAAGCATTCCCCAGAGTGTGGCCAAAACCACGCTCTAAAGGTTCTAGAATCACTTTTGCCGAGGTCCCGCTAACCGCTTCGACCTTGATCGCTTGCGGAGTTAGAAACTCGTTTGCAGTACGCGTCATTATTGCTACCTCAAGGATTATTTAGAATACAATTCTACAATCAAGCTTTCATTGATTTCAGCAGGTAAATCAGCACGATCTGGTGCAGCTTTAAACGTACCTTCAAGCTTAGAATGATCAACATCCATCCAAGCTGGAATACCACGTTGTGTAGCTAACTCAATCGCGTTTTTAATACGCAATTGTTGTTTAGCACCTTCGTGAACCGCAATTACATCACCAGCTTTAACTTGAATAGATGCGATGTTTACACGACGACCATTCAAAGTAATGCTACGGTGACTTACTAACTGACGAGCTTCTGCACGTGTAGAACCAAAACCCATGCGATAAACAACGTTATCAAGACGGCTTTCAAGCAATTTCAACAAGTTCTCACCTGTTGCGCCTTTAACACGAGCTGCTTCTTTATAGTAGTTACTAAATTGACGTTCTAACACACCGTAAATACGACGGACTTTTTGTTTTTCACGTAATTGTAGTGAATACTCAGATTGCTTACCACCGCGTGCCTGACCATGTTGACCAGGTGCTTTGTTAGCTTTTTTAGTTTTGACGTCAAATGGTTTAACGCCAGATTTAAGTTGCAGGTCTGTCCCTTCGCGGCGAGAGAGTTTGCATTTTGGACCAATATAACGAGCCATGAATGTTTCTCCTTACACGCGACGTTTTTTAGGTGGACGGCAACCGTTGTGAGGAATTGGCGTCACATCGGTAATGCTGTTAATTTTATAACCCACTGCGCCTAATGCACGAACCGCAGACTCACGACCTGGACCAGGACCTTTTACAAGGACATCCAGATTTTTCAAACCGTAATCTAAAGCTGCTTTACCAGCAACTTCAGCAGCTACCTGAGCAGCAAACGGAGTTGATTTACGTGAACCACGGAAGCCTTGTCCACCAGAGGTGGCCCAAGCCAATGCATTACCTTGACGATCAGTAATCGTAACAATGGTGTTATTAAAAGACGCGTGAATGTGTGCAACACCTTCAGAGACGGTACGAGTGACCTTCTTGCGTGTGCGAGTATCTTTAGCCATCTTTTAGCTTCCAGAAATCTTACTTTTTAATCGGTTTGCGCGGACCTTTACGGGTACGTGCGTTAGTTTTGGTGCGTTGACCACGGACAGGCAAGCTGCGACGATGGCGAAGGCCGCGATAGCAACCCAAATCCATTAAACGTTTAATGTTCATGGAAATTTCGCGACGCAAGTCACCTTCGGTAGGAACCTTAGCAACTTCTGCACGAATCGCATCGAGCTGAGCATCGTCCAACTCACGGATCTTAGTAGTTTCAGTAATACCAACTGTAGCTAAGATATTCTTAGCAGTATGGCGACCGACACCAAAGATGTAAGTGAGGGAGATAACAGCATGCTTGTTATCCGGAATGTTTACACCGGCAATACGAGCCATTCACTTTCTCCAAAAAGGCAGTAGAGATAATCAACCGCCCCACAAAATCTTGAGGGGCGGATATTAACCCAATTCGCCTACTGAAATCAACAGGTCTTGATTAGATTAACCTTGACGCTGCTTATGACGAGGTTCTGCGCTACAAATTACGCGAATAACCCCATTACGACGGATAACTTTACAGCTACCACAAATTTTCTTTACAGAAGCTTGTACTTTCATGATGAAACCTCTAAGTGCGCTTATCCCTTAGGATGAGCAGTCGTTTTTCTCATTAATGTTTGATTATCATATTGATGAGATGTTAAGTGCGCTTGTAGCTGAGCCATAAAGTCCATAACAACGACAACTACGATTAGTAATGATGTACCACCCAAAGAGAATGGGATCCCAAAAGAACTTTGTAGAATCATTGGCATTAAACAAATGACCGTAATATAAATCGCACCAATAAACGTCAAACGATTAAGAATATGATCTAAGTAACGAGCAGTTTGCTCACCTGGGCGAATACCAGGCACATAAGCTCCGCTGCGTTTTAGATTTTCTGATACTTCCTTAGGGCTAAATACTAAAGCCGTATAAAAGTAACAGAAAAAGATAATTAACGCACCAAAGAGCACCAAATACAAAGGCTGTCCAGGCGACAATACTAAAGCTAAATCTTGTAAGCTACGCTTAATTAATCCAGCATTTGCATCTGCACTTCCTACCCATTGACCAAGACTCGCTGGGAACAATAGTAAAGAACTTGCAAAAATCGCAGGAATCACACCAGCCATATTAATTTTCAATGGCAAATGTGTCTGCTGTGCCGTAAATATACGACGACCTTGCTGCTTTTGTGCATAGTTTACTGGAATACGACGTTGTGCTTTTTCAATAAACACAATGGCAGCCAACACACCTAAAGACAAAAGACCAAAGATCACAAGACCAATTAAGCTTGTCTGACCATTATCTACTGATGAAACTGATTGCATAATTAAGTTAGGCAAACCAGAAACAATACCAGCAAAAATAATCATTGAGATACCGTTACCAATACCTCTTTCAGTGATTTGTTCACCTAGCCACATTAAGAACATAGTTCCAGCGACAAGTGACGTAACCGCTGGTATATAAAACTCAAGACCAACTGACAGAGTAATACCCTGACCAATCAAACCTGCGCACATACCAACTGCCTGAACCACTGCAAGCAATAATGTACCCTGACGCGTATATTGATTAATTTTACGCTTACCTTGCTCACCTTCCTTTTTCAAGGCTTCTAGTGAAGGAATTACCGTAGACATTAACTGCACAATAATTGATGCAGAAATGTAAGGCATAATCCCTAAAGCAAGAATAGACATTCGCTCTAAAGCACCGCCAGAAAACATATTGAATAGCCCAAGAATAGTTCCTTGGTTCGCTTGAAATAAATTTTCTAACGCAGCATTATTAATGCCTGGTACTGGAATATGCGCTCCTAGTCGAAAGACCAGCAATGCACCGATTAGAAAACTCATCCGGCGAATAATTTCACGATATTTCACGTGAAATGGCTGACCTTTCATCATGTTGACATGACCTGAAGAACTAGGAGACATAGACACTCGAGATTACTCCTCGACTTTGCCGCCAGCTGCTTCAATCGCAGCTTTAGCGCCTTTAGTCAATGCAACACCTTGAACAGTGAATGCACGAGTGATTTCACCAGAAAGTACGATACGAGCACGAATTTGGTCACGACGAACAACATTCGCAGCTTTCAAAGTTTCTAGGCTAACGATGTCGCCTTCAACTTTGCTTAACTCAGATAAACGTACTTCAGCAGTTTTTAAAGCGATTTGGCTAGTGAAACCGAATTTAGGTAAACGACGATAAATCGCTGTTTGACCACCTTCAAAGCCTGGACGAACGCCACCACTTTTACGTGATTTTTGACCTTTGACACCACGGCCACCGGTCTTACCAACGCCAGAACCGATACCACGGCCTAAACGACGGTTTTCACGTTTTGCACCTTCTGCAGGCGCAAGCTCATTTAAACGCAGAGTCATGGCTTATTCCTCTACACTAACCATATAGTAGACTTTGTTGACCATACCGCGGTTAGAAGGCGTATCTTGCACTTCTACAGTATGACCAATACGACGCAGACCTAAACCTTGTAAGCAAAGCTTGTGATTTTTCAAGCGATGTGAAGAAGATTTAGTCTGGGTAACTTTAATCGTTTTCATGATTGATTACCCTTGAATTTCTGCTACTGATTTACCACGTTTCGCAGCGACTTTCTCAGGAGAAGTCATATCACGCAAACCTTTGAAAGTTGCGTTTACTACGTTAGCAGCATTAGTAGAACCATAACATTTAGCAAGTACGTTATGCACGCCTGCAGCTTCTAGAACGGCACGCATTGCGCCACCAGCGATTACGCCAGTACCTTCAGAAGCAGGTTGCATGTATACACGGCTTGCACCATGACGAGCATTCACAGGGTGTTGTAAAGTAGTACCTGCAAGGTCTACAGTAATCATGTTGCGACGTGCAGCTTCAAGTGCTTTAGAAATAGCAGCTGGAACTTCACGCGCTTTACCACGACCAAAACCAACACGACCATTACCATCACCCACAACAGTTAATGCTGTGAAAGAGAAGATACGACCGCCCTTAACAACTTTGGCTACACGATCAACGGCAACCAGCTTTTCAACAAGACCTTCGTTTTGTTCAACTTTAGCCATGATTAGAACTCCAAGCCGTTTTCACGAGCAGCATCAGCCAAGGCTTTGATACGACCATGATATTTAAAACCAGAACGGTCAAATGCAACTTTAGTTACACCAGCTGCTTTCGCGCGCTCTGCGATTAAAGCACCTACTTTAGTAGCCGCATCTACATTACCTGTAGTACCGCTACGTAAAGATGCATCCAAAGTTGAAGCTTGCGCTAAAACTTTGCCACCATCTGCTGAAATAACTTGAGCATAGATGTGACGCGGAGTGCGGTTTACACACAAACGAGTCGCACCCAATGCACGGATGTGCAAGCGTGTGCTTTTCGCACGACGCAAACGGGTTTGTTTCTTTTCGTTCATAAGAACCTCGCGCCTTATTTCTTCTTAGCTTCTTTACGAAGAATGACTTCATCCGAATAACGAACACCTTTACCTTTATATGGTTCAGGAGAACGATACGCACGGATTTCTGCCGCTACTTGACCTAACAACTGCTTGTTTGCTGATTTCAAAATGATTTCAGTTGCAGTTGGAGTTTCCGCTGTTACACTTTCAGGTAAAGCGTAGTCAATTGGGTGTGAAAAACCAAGGTTAAGGTTTACAACAGTACCCTTAACCGCAGCTTTATAACCAACACCAACTAGCTGCAACTTACGTTCGAAGCCTTCACTAACCCCTTTTACAAGGTTATTCAATACAGCGCGAGCAGTACCAGCTTGCATCCAAGCATCTTTCGATTCTTTAACTGGAGCAAGTTGAAGTTTACCTTCTTCCTGTTTTAGCTCGACCAGCGCATGCAGGTTGAAAGACAACGTACCTTTGCTGCCTTTCACTTCGACCTGCCGGCCGTTCTGAGTAACTGTTACACCATTTGGTACAGTTACTGGGGCTTTAGCCACACGAGACATGAGGAATCACCTATTAAGAAACAAAAGCAATAACTTCACCACCAACGCCCGCAGCACGTGCAGCGCGATCAGTCATGATGCCTTTGCTTGTAGAAACAATTGCAATACCTAAACCTTGCTTAACGCTTGGAAGTTTATCTTTACCGCGGTATTGGCGAAGACCTGGACGGCTTACGCGCTTAACCACTTCGATAACTGGTTTGCCTTCGAAATATTTTAAAGTAATTGTCAAAGTAGATTTTGTCTCTTCTTGAGCAACTTCTACATTTGAAACATAACCTTCTTGTTGAAGAACGTTTGCAATTGCAACTTTCAACTTAGAAGAAGGCATAGAAACAGTTTGTTTCTTAGCCATTTGTGCGTTACGAACACGTGTTAGCATGTCGGCAACGGTATCTTGCATACTCATTTAGTCGCTCCTTACCAGCTTGCCTTAACAACGCCTGGTACATCACCCTGCATTACTGTGTCACGTAATTTGTTACGGCTTAAACCGAACTTACGGAAGTAACCATGAGGACGACCAGTTAAACCACAACGGTTACGAAGACGTACCGGAGATGCATTACGTGGCAATGCTTGTAACTTTAACGTCGCTTCGAAACGCTCTTCTTCAGTTGCGTTTACATTTGCAATTGTAGCTTTTAATTCAGCACGTTTTGCAGCGTATTTAGCAACTGTTTTTTCGCGTTTCAATTCGCGATTAATCATACCTTTCTTAGCCATATCGACCTCTTATTTGAACGGGAAGCCGAATGCACGCATAAGCGCACGGCCTTCGTCATCGGTGCGAGCAGTCGTAGTAATAGTAATATCCATACCACGAATACGATCAATCTTATCGAAATCGATTTCAGGGAAAACGATTTGCTCTTTCAAACCCATTGAATAGTTACCACGACCATCAAATGATTTCGAAGAGAAACCACGGAAGTCACGGATACGAGGGATTGCGATTGAGATCAAACGATCCAAGAATTCGTACATTTGGTCGCCACGTAAAGTAACTTTACAACCAATCGGCCACCCATCACGGATTTTAAAACCTGCGATAGATTTACGAGCAAGTGTAATTACTGGTTTTTGACCAGCAATTAATTGCATGTCGACTACAGCGCCATCTAATAATTTCTTATCAGTTGCAGCTGCGCCTACACCCATGTTTAGGGTGATTTTTGTGATGCGTGGAATTTCCATCACGTTCTTAACGCTAAGTTCTTCTTTTAACTTGGCTTTAAGTTCATCATTGTAACGTGCTTTAAGTCTGGCCATCGCCTTTTCAACCTATTACTTCGCTACCGCCACTGATTCACCATTTGATTTATAAACGCGAGTTTTCACGCCATCAATCACTTGGTAACCAACACGGTCAGCCTTCTGGGTTGTAGCATTTAAAATTGCCACGTTTGAAATATGAAGCGAAGCTTCTTGAGTAACAATACCGCCTTCAGCGCCAGTTACACGATTCGGCTTTTGATGCTTCTTCACTAAGTTAAGGCCTTCAACCTTAACGCGGTCTTCAGAAACAGACAATACAGTACCCTGTTTGCCTTTTTCTTTACCTGCGATCACAATAACTTGATCGCCTTTTTTAATCTTAGCCATGATTGCCTCTTATAGAACTTCAGGAGCCAATGAAATGATTTTCATGAACTGTTCAGTACGAAGTTCACGAGTCACTGGTCCGAAGATACGAGTAGCAATCGGAGCTTTGTTGTTGTTCAGGATAACTGCAGCATTATCATCAAAACGGATCACAGAACCATCTGGACGACGAATGCCGAATTTAGTACGAACTACAACCGCATTCATCACGTCACCTTTTTTAACACGTGCGCGTGGGATTGCTTCTTTTACAGTAACTTTAATAATGTCGCCAACAGAAGCATAACGACGATGTGAACCACCAAGTACTTTAATACATTGTACGCGGCGAGCACCACTGTTGTCTGCTACGTCGAGCATAGTTTCGGTTTGAATCATTGCCCTACTCCAAAACCGAGCATCACCGGTCACAATTTCGAAAGGCTCAAAGAGTACTCGAAATTGACCGATGATGCAACAAGAACGTCGAATTACTCAGCAGCTGCTTCAACTACTTCCACTAAAGTCCAAGCTTTAGTTTTAGAAATTGGGCGGCTTTCTTTAATGGTCACAACATCACCAATTTTAGCGACGTTATTCTCATCATGAGCGTGTAACTTAGTTGAACGGCGAATTGACTTGCCATACAACGGGTGTTGAACGCGGCGTTCAATAAGAACAACAATAGATTTATCCATTTTGTCACTTACGACTTTGCCGGTTAACGTGCGGACTGTTTTTTCACTCATTGTCCGTTCCCCTGTTTTTCGGTAAGGAGTGTCTTAATACGAGCAATTGTCTTACGAGCAACTTGCACTTCGTGCGATTTACCCAACTGACCAGTTGCTTTCGCCATACGAAGACGGAATTGGTTAAGCTGTTGCTCATCAAGCAAAGCTTTCAACTCTTCTACCGACTTTTCACGTAAATCTTTAGTTTTCATTACATTACCGTCCGAGTCACGATAGTGGTTTTAAACGGAAGTTTAGCAGCAGCTAAAGCAAATGCTTCACGCGCTAATTCTTCGTTCACACCTTCAATTTCGTACAGGATCTTGCCTGGTTGGATCTGGCAAACCCAGTATTCCACGCTACCCTTACCTTTACCCATACGCACTTCAAGAGGCTTTTGAGTAATTGGCTTATCCGGGAATACGCGAATAAAGATTTTACCACCACGCTTAATACGGCGGCTAATAGTACGACGTGCAGCTTCAATCTGACGCGCAGTCATACGACCACGTTCAGTTGCTTTAATTGCAATCGAACCAAATGATACTGTACTACCACGATGCGCTAGACCAGTATTACGGCCTTTATGCACCTTACGGAATTTGGTACGTTTAGGTTGCAACATGGATTATTCTCCCTTGTCAGCAGCACGGTCACCGCGACGACCACGACGCTCTTGACCTTCACCACGACCACGACCACGTTTAGCTGGACGATCTTCAGCAGGAGCAGGGTTCATGACTTGTTTCATGCCACCTAAAATCTCGCCACGGAAAATCCAAACTTTAACACCAATCGTACCGTAAGTTGTTTCTGCACGCACAGTTGCATAGTCAATGTCTGCACGCAATGTATGCAAAGGTACACGACCTTCACGATACCATTCAGTACGAGCAATCTCTGCACCACCTAAACGGCCAGACACTTCAACTTTGATACCTTTAGCACCAGCACGCATAGTGTTTTGAACCGCACGCTTCATAGCACGACGGAACATTACACGCTTTTCTAATTGAGAAGCAATTGCTTCAGCAACTAAACGCGCATCTAAGTCTGGGCGATCAATTTCGTTGATACTTACTTGCGCAGGAACACCCATAATGCTAGTAAGTTCGCGCTGTAATTTCTCAATATCTTCGCCTTTTTTACCGATTACGATACCAGGACGAGCTGTGCTAATTGTTACTTTAGCAGCGCCTGATGGACGTTCGATAAGAATGTTGCTGATCATCGCATTCTTAAGTTTTTTATTTAAAAACTCACGAACTTGAAGATCTTTAAGCAAGTATTCAGCGTATTGTTTCGGACTCGCATACCAGTTAGCGTTATGACGTTTCACAACACCTAGGCGGATACCGATTGGATGAACCTTCTGACCCATATCAAACCCCTACCTTAACGGTGATGTGACAAGTACGCTTAGTAATACGATCTGCACGGCCTTTAGCACGTGGCATAATACGTTTAAGGCTAACGCCTTCATCAACGTAAATCGTAGAAACTTTAAGATCATCAACATCTAAACTGTTATTGTGTTCAGCGTTTGCAATCGCAGATTCCAATGCTTTTTTTACTAAAACAGCAGCTTTTTTATTGCTGAAGTTTAAAATATTTAAAGCATGCGCAACAGATTTGCCGCGAATAAGATCTGCAACCAAACGTGCCTTTTGTGCCGAGATAGCGGCACCGCGTAATTTAGCAGTTACTTCCATCATGACACCTATTAACGTTTAGACTTCTTGTCAACACCGTGACCACGATAGGTACGAGTTGGCGCGAATTCACCGAGTTTATGACCAACCATATGCTCAGTAACAATTACTGGAACGTGATTACGACCATTATGAACAGAAATTGTTAAACCAACAAAATCTGGAAGGATCATCGAACGACGAGACCAAGTTTTAATCGGCTTGCGAGAGTTACTAGCAACAGCCGCTTCAACCTTAGCGAACAAGTGCGCATCGACGAATGGGCCTTTTTTCAGAGAACGAGGCATTAGTCAGATTCCTTTACTTGACGCGACGGTCGCGAATAATCATCTTAGTCGTACGCTTATTGGTACGTGTCTTGTACCCTTTAGCTTTTTGACCCCATGGGCTTACAGGTTGAATACCTTTATTACGCCCTTCACCACCACCGTGCGGGTGATCAACTGGGTTCATCGCCATACCACGTACGGTAGGACGAACACCACGCCAGCGCGCAGCACCAGCTTTACCCAATGAACGAAGGTTGTTTTCTTGGTTAGAAACTTCACCAATTACAGCGCGGCATTCAACATGAATTTTACGCATTTCGCCTGAACGAAGACGAACAATTGCGTAAGAACCATCACGACCCAACAACTGAACAGAAGCACCAGCAGAACGCGCTAATTGCGCACCCTTACCAATTTTAAGTTCAACGTTATGAAGTGTAGAACCGATTGGCATGTTACGAAGTGGCAAGCAGTTACCTGGACGAATTGGAGCATCGTTACCAGATTGTACTTTATCGCCAGCACGTAAGCCTTTAGGTGCAATGATATAACGACGCTCACCATCAGCATATTTCAACAAAGCAATATGTGCTGTACGGTTAGGATCGTATTCAATGCGCTCTACAACAGCTGGGATGCTGTCTTTATTACGCTTAAAGTCAACGATACGATAGTGTTGCTTATGACCACCACCAACGTGACGAGTTGTAATGTGACCGTTATTATTACGACCACCAGTACGTTTTTTTGCTTCAACCAACGGTGAGTAAGGCGCGCCTTTGTGAAGGTGATCATGAACCACTTTCTCTACAAAGCGACGTCCTGGAGACGTTGGCTTACATTTTTGAATCGGCATAATTTTCGTCCTTATTCCGCTGCGCTTTCAGCGGTATCGCCCAAGTCAGCCATTTCAACATCTTGGCCGGCTTTCAGGGTGACGTATGCTTTTTTAACATCAGAACGACGTCCCAATGTTTTACCAAAGCGCTTAGTTTTACCTTTAGTAATAGTAGTGTTAACTTTAACAACTTCTACGCCAAAAAGTTTTTCAACTGCTTTTTTAACTTCAAGTTTAGTAGCATTAATATCTACTTTAAATACTTGAACGCCAACAGTATCACCTAAAACTTGTGCCTTTTCTGAGAAGACTGGTCCTTTAAGGACTTGATAGATACGTTCGTTGTTCATCCGAGTTCTACCTCAATTTTCTTAGCAGCAGCTACAGACATAACAACTTTATCAAACGCGATCAAGCTTACAGGATCGATTGCAGTTGCATCCACCACATCTACATGCGGAAGGTTGCGTGCTGCAAGATATAAGTTCTCATCTACAGCTTCAGTAACGATCAATGCACGAGCGGCATTTAAATCGCCAAGCTTAGCAAGCAATTCTTTAGTTTTTGGAGCTGCAATAGCAAACTCTTCAACTAATACAAGACGATCCTGGCGAACAAGTTCAGCTAAGATACATTGCATTGCACCGCGGTACATTTTGCGGTTTACTTTTTGAGACCAATCTTGTGGACGAGCAGCAAAAGTTTTACCACCACCAACCCAGATAGGGCTACGAGTAGAACCCGCACGAGCACGACCAGTACCTTTTTGACGGAATGGTTTTTTACCACCGCCAGAAACGTCTGCACGTGACTTCTGAGCACGAGTACCTTGACGACCACCTGCTAAATAAGCAGTAACAACTTGGTGTACAAGAGCTTCGTTAAATTCACGTCCGAAAGCAACTTCAGACAATTCAACAGCAGAGCCGGAAACAGTTTTCAAATTCACGGTATTTCCCCTCAGGCCTTGATGGTAGGACGTACAATAACGTCACCGCCAGTTGAACCAGGAATTGCACCTTTAACAACTAAAACAGAACGTTCAGCGTCAATAGATACGATTTCAAGACCTTGTACTGTTACGCGTTCATCACCTAAGTGACCAGCCATTTTTTTGCCTTTGAACACGCGACCAGGAGTTTGGTTTTGACCTGTAGAACCTAATACACGGTGAGAAACTGAGTTACCGTGAGTAGCGTCTTGGGTACGGAAGTTCCAACGCTTAACACCACCTTGGAAACCTTTACCTTTTGATTGACCAGTTACGTCAACAACTTGACCAACTGTGAACAAATCAACACCAATAGTACCGCCAACTTCACGACCTTCAAGCTCAGCTTCAGTAACACGGAACTCTTTAACCAAACGACCAGCAGCAACACCAGCTTTCGCAAAGTGACCTTTCTGAGCGTTAGTTACGCGAGATTCGCGACGTTCACCAGTAGTTACTTGAACAGCTTGATAACCATCAGTTTCAAGTGTTTTGATTTGCGTAATGCGGTTTGGATCGACTTCGATGACTGTAACAGGTACAGAAACACCTGCATCTGTAAAGATGCGAGTCATACCACATTTGCGACCGACTAAACCAATAGCCATGTGCATAAACCTCTAAAAAAGCGGCCTAATTAACTTAAAAGTTAATCAACCGAAAGCCTTAACCCAAAGCGATCTGAACATCAACACCAGCCGCAAGATCTAATTTCATCAATGCATCAACAGTTTTATCTGTAGGTTGAACGATATCGATCAAACGTTTGTAGGTGCGGATTTCGTACTGGTCACGCGCATCTTTGTTAACGTGCGGTGAAGTAAGAACGTTGAAGCGTTCGATGCGAGTAGGCATCGGAATTGGACCACAAACTTGTGCGCCAGTACGCTTAGCGGTTTCTACGATCTCTTGAGCAGATTGATCAATCAGACGATGATCAAAAGACTTCAAACGGATACGAATTCTCTGGTTAGACATACCAGTAAACTCCAAGCCAAACATATAAAGAATCACCCTTGACGCATCTCACCCATTGGTAAGTGTCAAAGGCAGTGAAAATCACTAAGGTCATGATCGATGCCACGACTGTAATGCACATTTACCACTTTCTTCGCAGTAAATGCCCCTCCTATTGAGGGTCGCTCATTATAACGATTGTTTAAGTCTTATGCAATTCTCTTTTTCTATTTTCTCCACAAAACCTGCTTTGATCGAGCATTCAGAGTTCATCTAGGCATTTATTACAAACTCAATAGCTTTATTTAGGAGTTGATTACCTTGCTCAAATTTTTGTGCTTCTGAATACTGTAGTTCACGCGTAGATTGAACATATTCTCCGTCAAAAATAGACAACTCCTCTTCATCTTCAAGTAAGAGCGCTAAAGCTGCTGGTGTCATCTCTGGATGAAACTGAAAGCCAAGCACATTTTTTCCAATCTGATACATCTGATTGCGACAAGCCCTGTTCTCCGCCAAGTGTATAGCGCCTTTAGGTATTTCAAATGTCTCACTATGCCACTGCATAACATTTATCTTTTCAGGTAACGGAAAGCTTTCTTGAGGTAAATTTGCAACTCTCTGGACCGTTGACCAGCCAAGCTCCTGATAGCGATTACGGCTCACCGCCGCGCCCAATGCATTAGCAATCAGTTGCCCCCCTAAACAAAGACCAATAGCAGGCTTTCCTGCTGCCAAATAACGGCGCAGCCATCTTTTCTCTATCTTTAGCCATGGAAAATTCGCCTCATCATTTACACTCATCGTTCCACCCATGACCAGTAACAAATCAACTTCTTCGATTCTTGGTAAAGCCTCTATTTCAAGTGATCGATCAACCGGAAGTGCAAAGAACTCCGTAGAGCTAATGGTCGCGTGGTGGGCTTTTAAAAATGAGTAACAACTTCCAAATCCCTCACCTGCAATGTGTTGAAAATAGTGAACTCGTAAATGCGACTTCATGCGCTTAAACCTATTGTTGTTAGAATGTTGTAGTGGTCTTTGCAAAAATAAAGCCAAGTTTTTATTTTATGGGTCTACTGTAACGAAACGTCTTATAAAACTTCGTAAATCTAGCGAAGAATTTAAATTTCTCTTAATCTAACTTTATTATCTAAAATGCAACGCACTATGAAAAAGCATAACGACTTCCAGACTCGCCTCATTCACGCACCAAGAAAGGCTCCGCAATTTATCGAAACAGTGCAACCACCCTTATTTCGTGCATCCACTATTATTTTTAAATCAACTTCGCACCTTTTTGATCGCCATTGGACTGATGATTACGACTATAGCTATGGGACGCATGGTACCCCCACCACCTTCACCTTAGGCGACAATATTGCACAAATTGAAGGTGGACTGCATTGTTTGCTTGCACCAAGTGGTCTATCAGCAATTAATGTTGTGAACTCAGCATTTTTAAGCACTAATGATGAAGTATGGGTCCCAGACAACATTTATGGACCTAATCTAGAACATTTAAATCATCTACAAAATCAATATGGCGTTATTGTTAAAGTATATAACCCTATTGACGCTTCAAGTTTTCAACCGACTGAAAAAAGTAAACTATTATGGTTAGAGGCTGCGGGTTCAGTTACTTTAGAATTCCCTGATCTTAAAAATCTAGTTAAAAAAGCTAAAAAACATGGTGTATTAACAGCCCTAGATAACACTTGGGGAGCTGGGCTCGCGTTTAATGCTTTTAATTTTTCAGATGAACATCTATCAGTCGACTTAACCGTCCATGCTCTAACCAAATATCCAAGTGGTGGTGGTGACATCTTAATGGGTAGCATTGTAACTCGTGATGATAAACTCCATCATCGTCTGTTCCGTACGCATGCCATTTTAGGTATTGCAGTTTCAGGAGACGATGCGGCTCAAATCCAACGCAGTCTTGCTCATATGTCTTTACGCTATGAACAACAATCAGCCAATGCTCAAACTTTACTTAAATGGCTAAAAGACCAACCTCACTTTGCACAAGTTCTACATCCAAGTGATGAGACCGCCCCAGGCAATCAATATTGGCAAGAAATCTGCACAAATGGTCAAAGTGCTGGCTTAGTCAGTGTTATTTTCAAACCAGATTATGATATTACCGCAGTACGTCGCTTCTGTGATGCATTAGAGTTATTTAAGCTCGGTTTTAGCTGGGGAGGACCAATTAGTCTGATCATGCTTTATGATTTAAAAATGATGAGAAAACTTGAGAATACACATTTACAACAAGGTTTATTAGTTCGCTTCTGTATAGGACTGGAAGATCCGCAAGATTTAATTCAAGATATCGAAAATGCACTGAAACAACTGTAAAAACGACAACATTATAGTGGCTCGAACCAAAGGATAAAAATATATGGGTACACCGATTGTTATTGCTAAAAATCTGAATGACACATCAAAAGAAATTGTTTTGCTTTCTCAATTTGCTAACCGCCATGGCCTGATTGCAGGTGCAACAGGTACAGGCAAAACAGTTACTTTAAAAGTTCTAGCAGAAAGTTTCTCTCGAATCGGCGTTCCTGTATTTCTTGCCGATGCTAAAGGCGATGTTTCGAGTCTCGCAAAATCAGGTGAGGCTTCAGATAAGTTTAATGAACGTCTAAAATTATTACAGATTGATAGCGTTCCTTTTGCTGCCAACCCTGTCGTTTTCTGGGATCTATTCGGCCAACAAGGCCACCCTATTCGCACTACAATTTCTGAAATAGGGCCAATTTTATTGGCTCGTATGCTCAATCTAAATGATACCCAAGAAGGTGTATTAGCTGCAGTTTTTCGAATTGCGGATGATCAGGGCCTACTGTTAGTAGACTTTAAAGACCTAAAAGCCATGATCACCTTCGTTAGTGAACATGCAGCAGAGTTTAAAGCAGAATATGGCAATTTATCTCCGGCTAGCTTAGGTGCTATTCAGCGTAACTTGCTTGCTCTTGCCGACCAAGGTGGAGAACAATTTTTTGGTGAGCCGGCTTTAAACATTCTGGACTTTATACAAACCGATGCAAATGGACATGGTTATATCAATATTCTTGCTGCTGACAAGCTCATGAATACACCTAAGCTATATGCCACTTTTTTGTTATGGATGCTTTCGGAGTTATTTGAACAACTTCCAGAAGTTGGCGATATGGACAAACCCAAACTTGTGTTTTTCTTTGATGAGGCTCACTTATTATTTGACAATGCCAGTCAAGCATTACAAGAAAAGATTGAGCAAGTTGTACGCTTAATTCGCTCTAAAGGTATTGGCATCTATTTTATTACTCAGAATCCACTCGATTTACCAGAAAGTGTTCTCGGTCAGCTTGGCAATCGCATTCAACATGCGCTACGTGCATTTACCCCTAAAGATCAAAAAGCAGTAAAAACCGCAGCAGATACTTTCCGTGCCAATCCAAACTTTAAAGTTGATGAAGCCATTACCGAACTGGCTGTTGGTGAGGCGCTAATTAGTTGTCTTGATGAGCAAGGTACGCCACAAATTGTAGAACGTGGCTGGGTTATGCCTCCTTACTCTGCTTTTACACCAATCACTCCAGAAGAGCGTCAAACTCTAATCTCAAAAAGTATTATTGCTGGTATTTATGAACAAGCTGTAGATCGTGATAGCGCTTATGAAATGCTACAAAATAAAGTCGCTGAACGTGAGCAACAACAACAAAATACCGAACTTGCTAAACAACAAGAAAAAGAGCAAGAAACTTTAGCAAAGCAGCAAGCAAAGGAACAAGAGCGATTAGCACGTGAACAGCAAAAAGAAGAAGAACGAGCAGCACGTGAACGAGCCAAGCTTACGCAAGATATTGTGGGTACTTTTGCAAAAAGTGCCGCGCGCAGTCTAGGGGGAAGTACAGGTCAAAAATTAGTAAGAGGCCTGCTGGGTTCACTATTTGGTAAATAACTTTCTTCGATATATCACTTTTAAATTAGGGAATTTTATATTCCCTAATTTTTTTATGGTTTTTATAAAAAATCTATTGCGATTGTTTTTTTGAAGATGTATTTTAAATACATCTTATATAGCCAGATAAATAAGGTCTAGCCATGACTCCACAACAAATCGAACTCGTTAAATCTACAGTACCTGTTTTACGTGAACACGGCGTTACGCTGACCACATACTTTTATAAGCGTATGCTTAATAACAATCCTGAATTAAAAAATGTTTTCAATTTGGATGACCAAACTAGCTTACGTCAACCTCGCGCTCTTGCAGCTGCCGTTCTTGCATATGCAGAAAATATTGAGAACCCTACTGTTTTAGCGAAAGCAGTTGAGCGTATTACGACTAAACATGTGAGCTTAGATATTCAACCAGACCAATATGCAATTGTTGGCGACAACTTACTTCATTCAATTAGTGAAGTACTCAACGTGCCATTTGAATCAGAACTGATTGAGGCGTGGAAACAGGCTTATTTACAATTGGCAGATATTCTAATTGGCGTTGAAAAACAAAAATATGAACAACTTAAAAACTTAAATGGTGGATGGGCTGGCTGGCGTTCATTTGAAATTACTCAAATTGATCCTCTTGAATCTGGCAAACGTTTCACCTTAAAAGCAACTGACCATGAAAACATACTTAGCGGACCTGCAAATGCTTTTATTTCGGTTAAAGTACAAGTTCCAGATGAGCAGCTTGAACAACCGAAAGCTTTTAAATTTACAGAAGCTCAGGAAAACAACTCATATCATTTTGAAGTTCAGCCTGAAGAAAACCACACAGAGTTCTCAGTAGCGAACATCTTGCTTGAACATTATAGAGTTGGCGATCAAGTTCAAGTTTCAGCGCCTTTAACGCTCTAATATAAAAACCTCTTGCCTGAAAGTTTTCTTATTTAGACTTTCAGGCTAAGATGATCATCCTTTTAATCTCTTCCATTTTTGGTGATCATGCAGCTTAATAAATTTACCGATTATGCATTACGACTATTAATGTATGTTGCACGCCCAAGTGATGCACCCTACACGATTGCAGAAATCGCGAAAGATTTGCATGTTTCACAAAACCATCTGGTTAAAGTTGTTCACTTCATGGGTAAGCAGGAATGGATTATTACCATTCGTGGAAAAGGCGGTGGAATTCGCTTAAATCCAGATGCACTTAACTCAAATTTAGGGTCAATTGTTCGAATATTACAGGGTGACAATCAAATCATTGAATGCAATACACCACCTTGTGTATTACGCAGTCACTGTGGTTTAAAAGGTATTCTTGACCAAGCTTTAGAAAGCTTTTACCAAAGTCTAGACCAATACACGCTTGGAGAGGTTTTGCAACAGTCAAAGTCTGCCCCACCTGAATCTCCTATTGCCTTTTTACAAATCTGACTTCTATTGATTTTCATAAGTAGATTTATTGAAAATTAGCAAGAATAACCAAGCTCCTTTATACTAGGCACGAGCCCTCTCATCTAAAAAGTTATTTTTTATGCGTCGTAGTGAAAAATCGAAAGACACCAAAGCCAGACTCGCACCCAAGCAAAAGATCAGCTATGAAAAAGCACCAGATCCGGCGATCACAGCCTATGCTGTGCAATCTCTAAACTGGTTACGCCAAGCTGAGTTTCTAATGAGTGCACCTAAATTGGCACTTTGTGTTGAAGATAGTGGCTACGAAATTGCTTTTGCAGGACGCTCAAATGCTGGTAAGTCTAGTGCTATTAATGCATTAACTAATCAGAAACAACTTGCCCGGGCTTCTAAAAAGCCTGGTCGTACCCAGATGATTAACTTCTTTAGTCTAGGTAATCCTGATCAGCGTTTAGTCGATCTTCCAGGTTACGGTTATGCAGCGGTTCCCGAAGATATGAAACGGGTGTGGCAAAAGGAATTAGAAAACTATCTAATTCACCGTAAAAGCTTACAAGGCTTAGTCTTACTTATGGATATTCGCCATCCTCTACAGCATTTTGACATGATGATGCTAGAGTGGGCTTATTCGCGTCATCTATTTGTTCATATACTCTTAACGAAAGCAGACAAACTTAATCGTGGTCCTGCAAATAAAGTATTGCTTGAAGTTAAACAACAACTTAAAAAAATGAAGCTTGATTTTTCCATTCAGCTTTTCTCTTCACTTAACAAATTAGGTTTGGAAGAGCTTGCAAGTGTCATGGGTGGACGTCTGCATTTTACGCTAGATCAACAGCCAGAATTTGATGTCGATTCAATCCCTGAAGCGACAGATGAAGATGCTGAAAGCTAAATTGTCATAACAGATACAATTTTTTCATTAAATTTATACTCAATTGTCCCCTATTGCTAAACACAAATGTAGGGGCTTTTTTTATACTCGTTATAACTTCATCGAGTTAAAAATCAGGACTAAATGATGAAATTGTTATCTTTTTTGAAGAACAAGGCTTTAGGTTCTTCTATTGATTATAAAATTCTTCCACGTAAAGTGAAATTTGACTGGAAAGATACCCCTGTCGACTGGATTCCTAATCAGCCTTTCGCAAGTTATTTTATTAATGAAATTAATAATATTTTGCCTGCTGGTGAGTTCTGGTTTTGCCGTTTGTATAACAAGGTTTTACCGCAAATTACAGATGAAAAACTTAAGCAGGATGTCCAGGCATTTATCCGTCAGGAAGCTATGCATGCCAATGCTCACACTTCTGCAAACAAAGAATATTTAAGCGCACGCAATATTGATATCCAGAGAAATCTGGACATTATGAATTATCTATTTACTATCGCTTTGGCAGATAAACCTTTTGATAGAGAAGTTCCAAAAATTTTAGAAAAACAGTGGGATTTATTCCGTTTAGGAGTTATTGCAACTGTTGAGCATATGACCTGCGTGTTGGGTAAATATGCGTTATATAACGAGCGATGGGAAGAACTAGGCGCAGATCCAGAAATGGTGGATCTGGTTAAATGGCACGGTTCAGAAGAAATTGAACACCGCACGGTTGCCTTTGATTTATATCGTCATCTTGGTGGCGGTTATATTCCACGTTACTATATGAGTCTTGCTGTTATCACACTTGTACTTGGATTATGGGTAGATGGCGCTGCACATATTATGAAACAAGATCCACGTTTTGCAGATGCGGCTAAATCTAGATTTTTTCCAGTGTGGGTTACTTTAGAGTGGTACAAAATTAGCCGAAAAGATAATCAGGTTTTACCAAACCCACTCTGGCTTATTGCCCAGCAAATTGATTACCTCATGCCTTGGTATGATCCAGTCAAAGAAGGCAGCACTGAAGATGCGGTTAGCTATTTATCGCAATCTCCAGCAGCAAAAAGAGCAGAACTTCAAGCTGCTTAAAATAAAAAAAGCAGGATTTAAAATCCTGCTTTTTTTGATCTATAGATAGTTAGACACTGATATCTTTATCTTTCGTATAACGGTCTACAACTACACTAATCATCATATCACCCTGCACATTTACCACCGTTCTTACCGTATCTAACAAACGGTCAATCGGAAGTAAAATTGCAATTGCCTCAGCAGGCAAACCCACAGACTGTAAAACCATAATCATAGTGACCATACCCGCGCTAGGTATTCCTGGCGCACCAAGTGATGCAATCATTGCTGTTAAGCACACTATAATTTGTTGTGTCAGGTTTAAATCTAGACCCACCAAATTTGCCACAAACAATGCAGCAGCCGCTTCATATAAAGCAGTACCATCCATGTTTAACTGTGTGCCTAATGGAATAACAAATCCTGCTGTTTGCGGGCGCACGCCTAAGTTTTCTTGCGCACACTTCATACTAAGCGGCATAGTGGCAGAGCTGGAACTGGTTGCAAATGCGGTAATCAGTGCTGTACGCGTCCCTTTAAAAAAGGTCCACGGGCTCATACGGCCAAAAATCCAAAGCAGTAGTGGCAACACAACGGCGCCATGAAAAATAGTTGTGCCTGTTACAACGACTGCAAACTCAGCCAAACGACTTAATACTGAAATATCTTCTGTTGCCATTAACTTTGCTAACAAAGCAAAAATACCCAACGGCGCTAATTTCATCACCCAGCCAACCAGCAGCATCATCATTTCAAAGAATTGGTGACTCAATAAACGAATACTTTTGAAACGTTCCCCACCCTGCACCAAAGCGACACCAACGAATAAAGCAAAGACTACGACAGCTAAAACGTTACCATCACTAAAAGCTTTAAATGGGTTAATTAAAGTATTTTGAATAAAATTAGTGAAAAAACTTGCAGGGTTTAAACTATCTGGTGCTTGATAATTTTGCATAGATGTCTGGAAAATAGAAATATCTATGCCACGTCCAACTTCAAATAAATGAGCACAACTGATGCCTAAAATTAAGGCTAAAGTCGTTGTGGTTAAACAGCATAAAAATGTGATTTTCCAAACTGGTCCTAACTGTCCACCTGCTTGTAGATTTGATACCCCTACAACAATCGAACTAAAAATTAAAGGCACTAAAAGCATTTTAAGGAGCCCAATAAAAACACTACTTAATATTCCCAGCCCATATAAACTATGCTTTACAAAAGCAGTGTCTGGATACATTGTGAGTAGGAAACCAAAGGCTAAACCTAAAATGGCGGCAATCAGAATTTGTGTATTTAAGTTCATATCAGCATTATTTTTTTCAGTTGGCATACCTTTTTACAATATGACATGAGCTTGCTTTTCATTCGAGCAATTTTTTGTCACATCGATCCCATTAAAAAGAAAAAAGCCATCTGGTTAGATGGCTTTTTCGAGGAATCTATTGCGTTTCAATTTCCCGCAAACGGATTAAACCCTCTTGTACTGTACTGCATACAAGCTGACCATTTTGCCACATACGACCGAAGTTTAAACCGCGTGAAGCTGCGCTTACCGTTGCTTCCATGTCATACAACATCCACTCATCTGCACGCAGTGGGCGGTGGAAATAAATTGCATGATCAATGCTTGCACATTGCAAACTTGGAGAAATATAACTTAAGCCATGCGGTCTTAAAGCCGTTGTCATTAAGGTAAAGTCTGAATAAAAGGCAACAATCGCTTGATGCAGAGCAATATCATCTAATTGTTTTGGAATACGATCATGTGTACGGATGTAGTGCGCATTATATGGAGCTTCTGGTTGCGGCTGAAATGGATTTACCGGATCAATTGGACGAATTTCTACATGACGCTCACGCATGAAACTAGCACGAACATTTTCAGGTACAAAGTTTAGAATACCCTGTTTCAGTTCATTTTCAGATTTAAGCGTTTCTGGTGCAGGATACTCAGGTTCTTGATGTTGATAGTTCAAACCTTCTTCTGGGTTGGCAAAAGAAACCATCGCTGAAAATATTACTCGCCCATGCTGAATTGCACGGACTTGACGACTTACAAAGCTCTTCCCATCCCGTAAACGGTCTACTTCATAGATAATTGGGGCATTAATATCGCCGCCATACAAAAAATATGCATGCAAAGAATGCGCTGAGCGATCAGTTGTATAAGATGCTGCACGTAAAGCCTGACCCAAAACCTGTCCACCAAAGACACGTTTACCGACAAGATTACGGCTCATGCCACGGTAAATATTTTCTTCTAGCTTTTCTAAAGTGAGAAGCTCGACTAGTTCTTGGGTTAGCGCATTCATGAGAGATACCTTCATATTTCAGGTAAAAAATCGTATTAAAGGACAGGTGTGTAGAATCTATTGTGCCATAAAAAACTATTTGAACATGGAACAATCAGTCAACTTATGACGAACATTGCTCATATAACAGCTAAAAATACGATTTTTAACGATAAAATATGCCAAAAGCATTATAATTTATACGCTATTAGCATATTGTTTTTTTCAACAAATGCCTCAAAATAATTACCCTCCGCATTTGGTGCTGGGATTTGTCTTTAAGAAGTAGGAGTTCTTATGTCCAAGAGTGGGTTTGGTCAAATGTATCGTCGGCTTTCGAGTAAACTACTTGACCTCGTGGTAACACCACATGTTCTTGGGGAAGTTCCTACTGAACCAGTATCAGAAACAGAAGCAAAGACTGACCGCCAGAAAGTGGTGTGCTATGTCTTACAAAACCATTCTCGAAGCAATGCTTTGGTGGTTGATGGAGAAACGCGTCGTTTAAATTTAAAACCTGCGTTAGACCCATTAGTCGTTGGCACTCATCAGGAAAAAGCATCGGTTTTATTTTTACAGCACAATGATGAAAATAATTTACTGAATCCTCCTCCTCATGCTTTTCCACCACGCTTACTAAAATTAATTGAAGTCTTACAAGAAAATCCTGAACTTGATATAGAGCTTGTTCCGGTTACCGTTTTATGGGGCCGTACACCAGATAAAGAAGATTCTTGGTTTAAGCTTTTATTTTCAGATACATGGGCTACACCAAGCACCGTTAAGCAATTGGTCAACATTGGCTTGCATGGCCGCCAATCATATTTAGAATTTCATGAACCGCAATCGTTACGTGAACTGGTTGAATATGCACAACAGCATTATCCAAACCTTTCACCAGCTACATATATTGTAAGTACGTTAAATGATTACTTAGATCGTCAACGTGAAGTGGTCTTAGGCCCCGATTTATCGGATCGCCGTAATGTCATGCAGTCGGTTGTAAAATCTCGCGATGTGCAAGAAGCGATCCGCCGTGAAAGTATTCGCGGAAAAGTTAGTATGCTCGAAGCTGAACGTCGTGCGATTGGTTATGTGAATGAAGTCGTATCTGATTATTCACACTCAGCTGTACGCTTTGCCGATCTTGCTTTAACGCGCTTATGGACCCAGCTTTATGACGGCGTAGAAGTGCATAACTTCAGCACTGTTCGTGAACTGGCAAAAGATTATGAAGTGGTTTATACACCTTGCCACCGCAGTCACATTGACTATTTATTATTATCCTACGTGATTTATAAACGTGGCTTAATGGTTCCGTATATTGCTGCGGGTGATAACTTAAATCTACCATTTGTAGGGCAACTTTTACGTGGAGGTGGCGCATTCTTTATTCGTCGTTCTTTCCGTGGAAATGGCCTTTATACAACGGTATTTAAAGAATATTTATATAGTATTTTGTCACGCAACACCCCTCTTGAATACTTTATTGAGGGTGGTCGTTCACGTACAGGACGCCTATTACCGCCTAAAACTGGCATGCTTGCCATGACAGTTCACAGCCATTTACGTGGCCGTGCTAAACCTATCGTATTCTTACCAACTTATATTGGTTATGAACGACTGATGGAAGGCTCGACCTACGTGGGCGAAATGCAAGGCAAACCGAAAGAAGCCGAATCAATTTTTGGTATTGTAAAAACCTTACGAAAAATTGAACGTATTTTCGGTAAAGTCCATGTGAACTTTGGTGAGCCTGTTTTCCTTGATGATCTGCTTAAGCAACATAATGCAGAAAATGTTTATATCGAGAAAAATGACGACCCAATCCCTCAAGCGGTTTCAGATGCAGTAAATAGCTCTGCACATGCCATTTTAGAAAATATTAACCGAGCTGTGGTGATTAACCCCGTCTCTTTACTTTCTATTATTTTGCTTGCAACTCCAAAGCATACGCTTGATGAAGAAATCTGTATTAAGCAGCTTGAAGCTTACCGCAATCTGGCATCAAACTTCCCATATGACCAACGTATGGAAGTAACGCCACTTTCTGGTAAAGAAATTATTGCTTATGGTTTAAAGCTTAAACTCATTAAACGAGTTCAGCATGCGCTCGGCGATATTATTGCGATTGAAGATAATCAAGCCGTTCTTCTGACCTATTTCCGTAATAACATTTTGCACGCCTTTGTTTTACCGTCATTGGTTGCATCACTTGTTGAACACAATGGAAAAATCAGCCGTTCAGATTTAACCAATGTCATCTATACCCTGTATCCATTTTTGAAGGCAGAGTTATTCCTTAAATGGAAGAGTAGCGAGCTTAAAGAACAAATTGAGCAATATGCAGATGCGTTGGTTCAATCGAAACTTATTCAACAAGACGATGAAGGTAACTTGATTAGCTCTGCACCAAATACGGAAGAGCATAATCAACTTGTTGTTTTAGCTACTCCTGTTAAGCAAAGTCTTGAGCGTTACTACATGACGCTTGCGCTAATTACTCAACGTGGTTCAGGTAATATTTCTGCTAAACAAGTTGAAGAATTAAGTCATTTACTCGGACAACGCCTGTCAGTTCTATATGAATTTAATTCGCCAGAGTTCTTCGACAAAGCTTTATTCCAAAGCTTCTTAAAAGTACTTACACAGCAAAATTACATTCGAACCAATGACCAAGGCCAAATCGAGTTTGATGATAATTTCCGTCAAATGGCTGCGGGTGCACAATTGGTTCTTGATGAAGTAACCTTACAAATGTTGCAACACATCACGACCTTTACCGACGAAGAGTTAAAAGATGCGCTTGAAGCTATGGCTTCTCAACAAGCAAAAAGACGTTTAAAACGTAAAAAATCTTAAAATTTTTAGTCAAAATAAAAGGCAACGAAAGTTGCCTTTTATTTTATTAGCGAATTGGACATTCAAAATAACGTGGATCATCCATACAACGCAGACGTTTCATAAGTTGAACAAAATAAGCATCGTAATAACCTGAAAGTACGTACTGATTGCGTATTTTTGCAACCATAACGTCATAGCTCTGCTTTTCATAAAAAGAGACATCTACCCAGTAATAGGCAGGTAAATGGTTTTCCCACTGGGTCGCACGGTTAGTCAGTAATTGGCTGTTTTGAACAAACCATCCTCGAATTTTTCGGCCAAAATTAGCAGGATAAGCTTGTGGTTTAATAATTAAATTGACGCCGAAATATGCCAAAGGAAAGTTAATGACTTGGACATCTGGTCCAAATTCTTTTTGTAAGTTATATGGCAATAGTCCATATATGGGGGCAGGAACAATATCGATTTTGTCTTGTTTAAACTGAACAATCGCATTAGATAAATCAACATAAACTGGCTGACCACCCACACTTCGTACCAATGCTTGCTGTGGTGGGTTGTTGGGTAACACGCCAATACGCTGATTTCTTAATTGAGCAACTCTAGAGATTTTCTTATTTTTTAGGACCATATAGGCAGTGCCAATTGGAATCATCCCTACAGCTTCATAGTCCTTAGAAATTAACCTTTTCTCGACTGTTGGATGATTCAAAAGCTGTAATAAGCTTTTAGCAGTACGATTATTAGGAATAAGCCCGATACCTGCGGTGCTCCCCATAAACTGGTTATAACGATAAGTATTAAAATTAGATGCCGCTAAACCTGAACATTTACCCTCGTCAAATGCTTGTATGGCCTGTTGTTCCTTTTGATAGGTAACCACTTTAAATTTGACTTGATATTGCTGAGCATATAATCGAATGTCATTTAAACGACGTGTGATATCTCCTTGGGAGCCAATCGGATCATATGCACACCACACCTGATCCTCTGCCCAACTCGCGACAGCTGTTAAGCTCAAAATAAGAGCTAAGCAAATTTTTTTCACTTTCAACCTTTTTATCTTTATCGGCAATTTGGCTGCCTCATCAGGTATTTCTATTCTTATTTAAAGTTTAATCAAAATTTTATTTTGTACCATGAACATTTAAACATAATAAATAGTCATTAAAGCAAATTGGGTGCTCTAATTGAAAACCTGTTTGAAGCAAATGTTTAGCATAAATTCTTTTACCTGAAGTTTGGTTCGATTCTAAAGTTAACTCAGGCAATCCCAATTGTTTTTGAAACCACAATATAATTTCATGCAAGGGCAATGGTTGATTATTAGTCACAATATAGCTCGCTTGATGAGTTTCATAATCAGCCATAAAAGCCAAAAAGCTTGCTAAATCCTCAATGTGTATTCGATTACTATAATGAATATTTGGATAACTTTGATTATTTTCAGCCATTTTCCTCAAACGGGCAACGGAAGTTCCATAAATACCTGTAGGGCGAACAATTACACATTGGTTTGGATAATGCTTCTGCCAAAGCAACTCCATATTACGCAAGATATAGCCTTGTGCATCGCTTGGTTGAATTTCACTAAAATCATCAATGATCTCCCCTGCATTTTCACCATATACCCGCGTAGAAGAGACTACGATTATTTTTTTGAACGGATGTGGTTTTAATGCTTCTCGAATCGGTTCAATACTATCTACATAAGTATGCTGATAGCCCTCAACCGTACTCTCGTTTGGAGAAAGTAAAATATATACAACATCTACAGGTTCAATTTTACTTAAATCGAGTTTAAAGATATCTTGAACAAGATGGGTTGCGTAACTATCTGTTTTTACACTACGGCTGATTGTGGTAATTTGATGTTCTTTCTCAAATAGTTGTTTAGCAACACGCTGAGATGTTTTACCATAACCGATAAATAATATATGCATAGAAAACTCGTTGAGGGGACATGACTTCAGTCCATCAGTTACAAGGCGTTGGATCGGCTTCAGCAGCCCTGCTCGAAAAACTAAATATTTTTACCACAGATGATTTACTGTTTCATCTGCCACGTGATTATGAAGACCGCAGTACGATTATTGCAATGAATCAACTTGTGGTTGGGCGTAGCTATTTACTCGAAGGTGAGGTCAGATCAATTGATTTCCCTCCGGGAAAACGAAAATCTATGGCAGCTTTGGTTCAAGATGAATTCGGTAAAGTCACCTTACGCTTTTATCATATTTATAAAAACCTGACTGACAAAATAAAACCAGGTCATCGCTTACGTATTTTTGGTGAAGTTCGCGTAGGTGCTCGCGGCCTTGAGATGTATCATCCTGAAATTCAGCTCATTAATGATCATACGCCCCTACCCAAGACTCAACTTACAGCAATTTACCCAAGTACGGATGGGCTGACTCAACCAAAATTACGCGAATATGTAAAACAAGCTTTAAAGCATCATAGTGATGCCTTACCAGAGCTGCTCCCAAAACAATATACCAATGGCTATGCGCTTAAAGAGGCTTTGTATTACATTCATGAGCCTCCAGTTGATGCCAATATGGTTCAATTGGCTCAAGGTTCACACCCCGCACAGCAAAGGCTTATTTTTGAAGAGTTGGTTGCACACCAGATTAGTTTACTTAATCGACGTGCTTATATTCGCCAAATTGCTTCTCCAGCTTTTTCAAGCAGCAAAATATTAGCCAAAAAACTATTAGAAGCTTTACCTTTTCAAATGACCAATGCACAAAAACGTGTATCTAAAGAAATTTTGAATGATTTAAAACAGCACCAACCAATGCTTCGATTAGTGCAAGGCGATGTAGGCGCTGGAAAGACCTTGGTTGCCGCTGTAGCCGCTTGCCATGCTTTAGAAGCTGATTGGCAAGTTGCATTAATGGCTCCTACTGAAATTCTTGCAGAACAGCACTACTTAAATTTTAAGCGTTGGTTTGAACCCTTAGGCATTACTGTGGCATGGTTGTCTGGAAAACAAAAAGGTAAAGCGCGTGCTCAAGCAGAGCAGCAAATTAAAGAAGGTCATGCCGAACTTATTATTGGAACACATGCGTTATTTCAAGATAATGTTGGCTTCGCCAAATTAGGTCTAGTGATTATTGATGAACAACATCGTTTTGGCGTAGATCAGCGCCTAGCTCTGCGTAATAAAGGTGCTGAGCAGTTTACTCCACACCAACTCGTCATGACAGCCACCCCTATTCCACGAACACTGGCAATGAGTGCGTATGGTGATTTAGACACATCAATTATTGATGAGTTACCACCGGGTCGTACCCCAATTCAAACCGTTACCATTCCTCTTGATCGTCGTGAGGAAGTACTCCAACGAATTGCTTCAAATTGCAGAGATGGAAAACAGGCTTATTGGGTTTGTACACTGGTTGAACAGTCTGAAACTTTAGATGCTCAAGCAGCAGAAGCAACTTATCAAGAAATGAAAGAGCGCTTTCCTGAGCTCAATATTGGCTTAGTGCATGGCAAAATGAAAGCCGACGAAAAGCAAGCGGTCATGCAAGCATTTAAGAATAATGAATTACAGCTTCTTATTGCAACGACAGTCATTGAAGTTGGAGTAGATGTTCCCAACTCCTCCATTATGGTGATTGAAAATGCCGAGCGTTTAGGGCTTTCTCAGTTACACCAATTACGTGGTCGTGTCGGTCGAGGGGCTCAAGCCAGCTTTTGTGTACTTTTATATAAAACACCTCTTTCACAAAATGGCCAAGAGAGACTTTCTATTTTAAGAGAAAGTAATGATGGCTTTGTGATTGCAGAAAAAGATCTTGAGTTACGCGGGCCGGGTGAATTACTAGGTACTAAACAAACTGGAGATATGGGATTTAGAGTGGCTCGTTTAGAGCGAGATGACCACTTACTCAGTCAAGCTCATTATGTAGCTCAGCAAGTGTTAAAAGATTATCCAGAACAAGCAGATGCGCTATTAAAACGTTGGCTTCCAGAAGCGCCTCGTTATGCATATGTTTAGTTTCTTAAATCCGCAGCATCTTATCCACTCACTCTCACCTTGCTTGTTGTGTGAGTCAGGTGTGCGAGAAAAACATTCGCTCTGTAAGGACTGTTGGGAACAGTTACCTTGGCTTAAACAAATAATTCAACGTAATGATCAATCCGTTCTTGTGGCCTGTGATTATGCATATCCAATCAATCGGATCATTCAGCAGTTTAAATATGAACAAAAATTACATTATCAAATCTTATTAGGTGAAATTTTACAACAACTCAAATTTCCTAAGGTACAAGCTATTGTACCTATGCCGATTTCGAATCAACGCTTAATTGAACGTGGTTTTAATCAGTCACTATTGCTCGCAAATATCTTAAGCAAGCAATTAAAAATACCTGTTTGGCAGCCAGTGCAACGCCTTGATGAGCATTCACAAAAAGGGCTTTCTCGACTGGAACGCTTTGAGAACATCGAACAACAATTCATTGCATTTACTCAAGAAAAACGGCGTTATCGCCGTGTTCTGATTATTGATGATGTCGTTACCACCGGAAGTTCAATTTACGCCCTTAGTCAGGTATTAAAGCAATTAGGATGTACAACCATTCATGCCGCCTGTTTAGCGGCAACTTTAACGAGCTAAGATGATTAAACTGTAGATAAATGCTGCTCACACCAAGGAATAACAATTTCACGGGTTAATGGTGCGAGGTGAGTTTCTGAATCATTCAAATCAACCCATTTCATTTCTGCAATTTCAGCAGCAATTTTAGGAGCCTGATCGAGTTGAACCAGATATAAATGACTGACCAGAATATGATCTGGTTCATTCGCAGCTGCTGTTTCAAAACGACCAAGAAATTGCTCAATTACACAAGAACTTCCAACTTCTTCTAAAATTTCTCGCTGCATGGTGATCTCTGGCGCCTCATTAGGTTCCAGCTTACCACCCACTTGCATAAAAGCATGGGTATTACGCTTTCTTACGAGCAATAACTGATTTTGCTCGTTCAAGATCACTGCAGCAGCGACCGTAATTGTTTTCACCTATTTAACCTCTTTATGGCTGTACATCAGCATTTGCCCATTTTGGAGCAGGAGCCTGATATTGTTCAAATTGTTGAAAAATCTCTTCGATTTTGTCTGATGCGATCAATTTATCAACGAACCGTGCTTGGCTAAATCCATTATCTACCGTTCCTTGAATCATTTTAAGTAAATCTTCATAAAAGCCAGCTACATTTAAGAAAGCACATGGCTTTTGATGAATACCTAATTGCGCCCACGTCCATTGTTCAAAGATTTCTTCCAATGTACCCGCACCGCCTGGTAAAGCAATAAAGCCATCGGAAAGATCTGCCATTTTGGTCTTACGCTCATGCATATTTTCGACAACATATAATTTGGTTAAGCCCGGATGAGCTAACTCACGATCGACCAAAGCACGAGGTATTACTCCAATGACTTGTCCACCTGCCCGTAAGGCACTATCAGCGACAACGCCCATCAAACCTGAGCGACCACCACCATAAACCAAGGTCTTACCTTGTTTTGCAATAGCCTCGCCTGTAGTTTGGGCAACTTGTTGGAAAATTGGGTTTGAACCAAGAGATGAACCACAGAAAATACAAATTGAATTCATAGTGTAAAAAACCGTTTTATTGAACTGTCATGCTGACAAACTAAACTATTGATAAAGTTTTTTTTTGCAAAATAGCGTATTAGCAAGTGTTTTTCGGCAAATCCTTGTCTAAAATACACCCATCCATTTCCATCAGACTGCGTGAGGAAAAAAGACACATGCTTGAAGCCTTTTATGCCACAGAACGCGGAAGTCTGGAAGATGCCACCATCAATGGTGGATTTGATCTACATCCCGAATTAGTCTGGCTTGATCTTATTGCCCCCTCACAAGAAGAGCAACAATGGGTCTTAGATGCCTATGATCAAAACTTACCCACACTAAAGTCGCTTGAAGATATTTCATCCTCAGCACGATTTTACCGTGATGATGACGGTATTTTGCATATCAGCACCTATTTTTTAACGAAAAATAAAAATTATCAAGTTGATGGTGATGCAGAAGACTCATCGCACATTTTAGCGATGGTGCAAACGGTTGCATTTATCTTACATAAAGACCGTCTCTTTACGATGCGGGGAGAAAAATTAGTTGCCTTTCGTGCCTTCCGTGCACGCGCTCGTCGAAATGACTATGACATGGACTATAAAGATCCCACATGGATTTTATTAGGCCTTCTTGAGGCAAAACTCGATGAGCTTGCGGATATCTTAGAAGATATTCACAAAGATTTAGAAAAATACTCCACTGAAGTTCTAAATAACCACCAGCGTGAACAAATTCTAGATCTTGATGACATGATTACCCGCCTAGCTCAACAAGAAGATATGCTAGGAAAAGCGCAGCTCTGTTTAATTGATTTACGACGTGTACTTACTTTTTTATCACGTCCACGTGCATTAGGAAGTCATATTTACGATGCAGATATTCGAGAACTCAGTGAAGATGTTCGCTCACTCGTAGAACATGATGCCTTCTTATTCCAAAAAGTACGATTCTTGCTTGATACAACGTCTGGATTCATTAATACCGAGCAGAATGACACGATCCGTCGATTCTCGATTTTACCAAGTATGTTAGCTCCACCTATGCTCATTGCCAGTATCTATGGTATGAACACAGATGTATTACCTTTCGCACATGGTACGACTAGTTTCTTTATTGTTTTACTCATTATTATGGGCTTCTTTATTGGTCCTATTATTTACTTCCGCTGGAAAAAATGGATCTAAGCTTTGTAATAAAATGCTAATTCCAAGCATAAAAAAGCACCTATATTTAGGTGCTTTTTTATATTTTACAGATCAAATCAAATGTAGATCTTCCTGCAAATGGCAGGCTTGAATAATCTTCAGCATTTTTTCGGGTACATTTTTAAAATGTAAACCAGTATTCTGCGGAGTAACACGTAGCCATTGAACTAAAACAGCCAATGCCAAGGTACTACCATGCTCAAGCTGTGTTAAATCTACCACTAAAGGAAAGCTTTGTTGCTTCTTAATGATATCTAACCCAGCTTTATACTGTTGTTCGGCATTTTCAAAATCAATTTTTCCCGAGACAACCAATTGTTGGTTGAGATACTGAACCACTATTCACCTACTTATTTCTGTTTGTTCTGATTAACAGCAGCATCTGCATCCGGTTGGAAGGTTGCAATTGCTTTATTTAAATCGCCACCATTACGCTTCACAGTTGCAGCAAACTGGTTACGGAACTGCAATCCTAAATCAATACCAGAAACATTGATATTACGGATTTTCCACTGAGTACCTTTATCAGCTAACTGGAAAGACACAGGAATTTTTTCACCATTGTGATTAAAGTCCAATGTCACTACTGGGTTTTTGCCCGCAGTTGCTTTATAAGGACGCATTGTATAACTTTGGTTCGTATACTTAGCAAATGCACTACCGTAATTTTCAATTAACGTATTACGGAAGTTTGTTTCAAACTGAGCACGTTGTGCAGCTGTACTATACTGATTGGTCGCGTAAGTACCCATTACAATACGTGTAAATGCTTGCGAATCAACATACGGGTCTAAATTCTGACGTACGATAGCCTTCACTAAAGCAGGGTTTGCTTGCAATTTAGCATGATCAGCTTTTAAACGAGCAATCAAACCATCAGCAACACGCTTGATAAAATCAGGTGGTGCTTCTGAAGGCGCAGCAAAAGCTGTACCTGCAATCATGGTAGACAAAAGACTTGCTGTCAGGGTTTGTTTAAACAACGTATTCACCAGGAACCACTCCTTCAAATAATCTTTTACTCAACAAATGATGCTTGTGCACTATCTTTATTAGTGCTTGCAGGAGCATCTGTTTCTGTTGAGCCTGAACCGGCAGCAACTTTACCAGCCCCACCACCAGTAATAAATTTACTAATTAAATCTTCTAGATCCATAGTTCCTTGAGTGTTTGAAATCGTGTCACCTCGTTTCAGGTAGTTCACACCACCACCAGGTACAACTTTCAAATATTTCTCACCCAACAAACCATTCGTTGCTACCATTATATAAGCATCTTCATCAATACTTGTGATGGAGGTCATGTTACTGGTCAGTTGCTGTTCCATTGCTTTTTGTTGCTCTGGAGAAGCCTGAGTATAATCTGAGCTATAACGTAACTCTTCCAGTGCATTTTTCTGAACTTCTTTTAATTGTTCAGAATTGAAACTTGTCAACTTTCCATCTAAACCAAATGTTACGGTAGCCAAACGCGTAACCGGATCAAGCGTAATCGAATCAACACGACCAATTGTAACACCACTCATTGTCACTTTAGCACGAGGCTTTAGACCATTGACGTTATCAAACTGAGCTTTCATGGTATAACTATCACTTAAGTTCGTACCGACAAGACCACTGACTTTCATCGCTAAAAAAAACAACGCAATACCGAAGATAATAACAAAGATACCAACGGCCAGTTCACTACTACGTGATTTCATTAAATCCCTCCGAACATGACCGCAGTCAACACGAAATCAAAACCTAAAACACATAATGAAGAATACACAACCGTCCGAGTCATTGCCGTTGCAATGCCTTCTGGTGTCGGATCACAGGCATAGCCTTGATAAACAGCGACCCATGTACAAATCAAAGCAAAAACAATACTTTTAATAATCGTGCCATTGAAAATGTCATGCCAGAAACGCACTGTATTTTGCATACCACTCCAGAAGGAGCCTTCATCAGCACCCAAAAAGTCAACACCGACCATCTTGCCACCAATAATACCAATCGCAGCAAATATCACAGTTAACATTGGCAAACTGACTATACCTGCCCAAAGACGTGGTGATACGATTTGCTTTAAAGGGTCAACCCCGATCATTTCCATACTGGCAAGCTGTTCGCTTTGCTTCATTGAACCAATTTCGGCAGTCAATGCAGAACCGGCCCGTCCTGCAAATAGCAATGCAGCAACCACAGAAGCAAGCTCACGGAGTAGGGTTAACGAAATCGCTGTACCCAACATCGACTCAGCACCGAAAGTAACCAAAATGCTATACATCTGCAAGCCAAGAACCGCACCAATAAACAAACCAGAAACGGTAATAATAAGTAAGGACATCACACCTACGCGGTGCATTTGGTAACCAAAACGACCAAAACCACCCTTGGTAGGAAATGAAAAAATAATCTGCAAGAGCATTAGTGCCGCAGCACCAATGCCTCGAATCCGCTCAATAACGAGTCTACCTAACCAGGCAATCGTATTCATGGACGAACCTCGTTATTTAAATAGGCTTGAGGACTAAATTGATATTCAACCGGTCCTTCTGCCGAACCTGTTAAGAATTGGTGTACAAATGGAGAAGCATATTTTTGCAAATCTTCAGGTGTACCCTCACCCTGGATTTTTCCTTCTGCTACCACATAAATGTAGTCAGCAATCGATAATGTTTCTGCGACATCATGCGAAACAATAATTGTTGTTAAATCCAAAGCTTCTCTTAACGAACGGATTAAACGTGTTAAAACACCTTTTACAATCGGATCTTGACCAGCAAAAGGTTCATCGTACATGATTAAATCTGGATCAAGTGCAATCGCGCGAGCCAACGCTACACGACGATTCATACCACCTGAAAGTTCTGTCGGCATTAATTGTTCAGAACCACGTAGACCCACTGATTCAAGTTTTAACGCAACCAGTTCAGCAATGAGATTTTCAGGAAGCTTAGTATGCGCTCGAATTGGAAACGCCACATTTTCATAAACGGACATATCCGTAAATAAAGCTCCGCTCTGAAATAACATTCCCATACGTGCACGGGCGGAAAAAAGTTCCTGACGAGACATTTTGGCAATATCTTTTGTGTCGAGTAAAACTTCCCCCTGATCTGGAACAAGCTGCCCACCAATCAGACGTAATAAAGTTGTTTTACCTGTACCAGAAGGTCCCATAATGGCCGTAATCTGGCCTCGACGTATATTTAAACTAATATTGTCATAAATGACGCGTTCCCCTCGATTAAAACTCAAGTTTTTCACTTCAATAAGTGGTTGAGTCGAGAGAGGAGTTTTATTATTCATAATGGCAATCGTTCCTGCACTTTTATGCACGCATACTATAACACTGAAAATTAGCAAACTTGTTGTAATTTTAACAAAAGCAAATCTAACTTATTTTATAGAAATAGAAGAGGTATGTTCGTAAAAAGAGGTCAATTCAGAAGCTTGGAATTGCTCAACAGAACTTCCATTTATAAAAGCGTAGGCGAAGTAAACACCATTACACAAAACGAGTGCAATAAAGAGATAAGGCAAACCATGCTGAACCAAAAGGTTCTTCAATTGTGCCATTATTGTTTCTTTTCGCTTACTTTTACGCATTATTTAATAAAAAATTGAACCAATTCACATTTTGTTAGTTTATAACAAAACTGAAAAATAAAAAAGGCCAGTATTTTACTGGCCTTTTTTTCAAACTAAATATTGATTAGCGGTCGAATTTACGACGCGGTGGTTTATCATCGAAGCTACGACGCGGACGATCTTCACCACCAAAGCTACGTTTTGGACGATCATCACCACCGCCGAACGCTGGACGTTCACCACGTGGTTTGTCATCAAAACTACGACGCGGACGATCTTCACCGCCAAACGCTGGACGCTCACCACGTGGTTTATCATCAAAACTACGACGTGGGCGATCTTCACCACCAAAGCTACGTTTTGGACGGTCACCAAAACCACCTTCACGACGTGGTTTATAATCTACGCGATTACCACGGTTGTCATCATTCGATTCAAAACGCGGTTTATCATTGAAACCACCTTCGCGACGTGGACGATCTGAAGTGAACTCACGACGTGGACGATCTTCAAAACCACCTTCACGACGTGGACGGTCTGAATTGAATTCGCGACGCGGACGATCTTCACCACCGAACGCTGGACGTTCACCACGTGGTTTATCATCGAAGCTACGACGTGGACGGTCATCACGACCACCTTCACGGCGTTTAAAGTTGCTTTCGCCTTCAAAACGACGACCACCACCAAAACCACCGCCGCCACTACGACGACCATCACGACCACCGCCGCCATTACCACTACGGCCACGACCACCGCCATCACGACCTGAACGAGCAGGAGGTGGAGATGGCTCTAAGCCTTCAATTTCAGAAACGCTCAAACGTGCTTCTAAATATTCTTCAAGTGCACGAATCTTACCGCGTTCACGATAAGTCGCTAAAGTAATTGCTTGACCAGTACGACCAGCACGACCAGTACGACCAATACGGTGTACATAATCTTCATGCTTCATCGGAAGACCGAAGTTAATTACGTGAGAAATAGTCGGAACGTCAAGACCACGAGCAGCAACGTCAGTTGCAACTAGGATTTTTGCACGACCTTCACGAATACTACGTAAACGACGGTTACGAACTGTTTGTGGCATTGCACCATGAAGTGCAACAACAGAATGACCTGCTTCAGCAAGTTCTTCTGCCAACATATCTGTATCTTCTTGCGTACTAGCAAAAACAACAGCTTGATCTAAGTTTTCATCACTTAACCAATGTGTAAGTAATTTTTTCTTATGTTCGAAGCCATCAGTCCAATGCAATGTTTGCGTAATATCTGTATTGGTTGAATGACCTGTTTCAATTGCGATGCGCATAGGATCTTTCATCATGCATGATGCAAGACGAATGATACGATCAGCAAATGTTGCAGAGAACATTAATGTTTGTTTACGGTTAGCTGCTAATTCGCTAATTGCTTCTAAGTCTTCAGAGAAACCTAGGTCAAGCATACGGTCCGCTTCATCAACGATTAAAGCATCTACTTGATCTAATTTAATTTGACGACGATTCACCAAGTCAAGTAAACGACCAGGTGTTGCAACAACAACTTGCGCGCCTTTTAATTGTTGAATTTGTTTTGCAAATGGCATACCGCCCATAATGGCAGCAATACGAACACCTTTCATGTGACGTACAAGTGCAATTGCATCTTGACTTACTTGCTGTGCCAATTCACGAGTTGGTGAAATTACCAAAATATTCGGTTGAGTCACTGCTTTCATACGGTCTTTGAACGGTACAACAGACTCTTGACCAGCTAAAGCATTTAATGTTGGGAGTAAGAATGCTGCAGTTTTACCAGAACCAGTTTGGCTTGATACGAGAAGGTCTTTACCTTCTAAAGCAGCAGGAATTGCTTGTTCTTGCACAGCAGTCGGGGTAGTAAAACCTAAACCTTCAAGCGCTTGTTGTAAGGTTTCATGCAAAGAAAATTCGGCAAAAGATTTGCTCATAGAGAGTTTCACCCTTGTGGGTGCTCCATTTTTAATAAATACAAAATAGACATCGGCAAAAAGCGGCAAAGCAAAATTAGCTGAAAACTTTTATTCAGCAGCAATCCGAGTAACGACGATGTGGACTAAACGCACGCTTGATTACGGCCGAACCTGAAGAATCGCTGAGCGATCGGGGCGCAAGAAATGGTCCTCTCTATGGACAGCGTGCGCTTACAATGAATAGAACAGAATGTTCAGGTAATGAACGGAAATTTAAGTGCGTTGGCGGATTATAGCAGAAATAAATTAAAAGTCATGTGTTTTAATCAACTTTATCTATATTTCTTGAATTAATTTAATTTACTCTTTACTTAAAACACAAAACCCTCTGATTAAAGAGGGTTTTATTTATAATAAGCTAAATTATTTTGCAGCTTTGTCCCAAGCTGGAACAACAGTTTGCATTAAAGGTTTTAACAACTTAAGCGAACATGCGAGTACTTGACCATTTTCAAATGAGTTATTACCGCCACGCGCGTCAACAACCACACCGCCTGCTTCTTTAAGAATAAGCTCACCAGCAGCAATATCCCATGGCTTTAAACCAAGCTCAAAGAAACCATCAAAACGACCGGCAGCTACATACGCTAAATCTAGAGCAGCTGAACCGCCACGACGGATTTGTGCACCTGCTTCAGTAACAGCTAATAATGATGCGAAATGCTGCTCTGCGTAAGATACGATTTCGCCAGCACGTTTAGCACGGTAAGGATGGCCTACTGCCAAGAATGTATTTTCTAAACTATCTTTTACATTTACACGAATACGGCGTTGATTCATAACTGCACCGCGACCACGGCTAGCAGAGAACAACTCATCACGTACTGGATCGTAGATTACGCCGTGTTGAGTAACACCTTTATGTTGAACTGCAATAGAAATACAGAAATGAGGGAAACCATTAATAAAGTTTTGTGTGCCATCAAGCGGGTCAATTACCCAGCACCACTCTGCATCATGGCCTTTGCCTTCTTGTAAACCAAACTCTTCACCTAAGAAGCTATGGTTTTTATAACTTTTACGTAACGTATCAATCGCTAATTGCTCTAAATAACGATCTACACGTGTTACCGGGCCATCAATGCCTTTCTCTTCAACTTGTAAATCGAGTTTATGACGATTTTGATGCGCTTTTAAAAGCTCTTGACCAACTGTTTGAGCCGCACGCGCAGCCATAACCACCATAGGTTCCATTGAACACCCACTAGACAAATTTGAAGATTTTGACAAAGAATAATGCATAAAAGCGCAGATATTTTAGCAAATATATGCGCTTTTAGGGGGAAAATGTTTCAAAAATTTTATTGGAGGCCTAAACCACCTGATTGAGCTTAAGCCAAACTCGCTCAATTGAGCTCAAAATACCTTTAGCATCCAACCCGCAGTCTTGTAACATTTGTCCGTGTGAAGCCTGTTGTAGGAACAAATCTGGCAATCCTAAATTAATGATAGGTTTCACAATTTGTTCTTGCGCCATAAACTCATTGACAGCACTACCGGCACCACCCATAACGGCATGCTCTTCAACTGTGACAAATAAATGAGTATTTTCAGCTAAATCACGAATCATTTTTTCATCAAGCGGCTTCACAAACCTCATATTTACAACACGCACGCCCACATCATGTTTTTGTGCAAATTGTTCAGCAGCCTCTATAGCAACCATCACTCTGCTGCCAAATGCCAAAATTGTAATCTGCTCTTCACAGCTAGTCTTTATTTCAGCAACGATTTCAGCTTTTCCTAATTCAATAGCAGTCAACTCTTGCTGAATTTCAACTCCTACACCAGCACCACGTGGGTAACGTACCGCAGCTGGTCCATTATAGACATAGGCTGTATGAAGCATCTGACGACATTCATTTTCATCTTTTGGCGCCATGATAACTATGTTTGGAACTGTACGCATGTATGCATAGTCATAGGCACCTGCATGAGTTGGACCATCTTCACCAACCAAACCAGCACGGTCAATCCCGAATGTCACATCAAGGTTTTGTAATGCAACATCATGAATAAACTGATCGTAACCACGCTGCAAGAACGTCGAATAGATTGCAACAACAGGCTTTAAGCCTTCACAAGCCATTCCTGCTGCAAGTGTTACAGCATGCTGTTCAGCAATCGCAACATCAAAGAATCTCTGTGGAAATTCTTTAGCAAACTGAACCATGCCTGAGCCTTCACACATCGCAGGTGTAATCGCGAGTAGACGTTCATCTTGCGCCGCCTCATCACATAACCACTGACCAAATACATCAGAATATTTAGGTGGTGTTTTACCTGCTGAGGTTGCATTAATTTTGCCAATTGCATGATAGGTAATCGGATCCGCTTCTGCAGGAGTAAAGCCTTTACCTTTTTTAGTATAGACGTGTACTAAACGTGGACCTTTACGCTTCTTCAGAGCATTAAATACTTGGGCCAGTTGATTTACGTCATGGCCATCAAATGGACCAAAGTAATCAAAACCAATTGCTTTAAATAAATTATCGGCCGCATCTGTTGCTGATTGATGCAAACGAGAGTTATAAGTCCATTTTGGATGTGGCTGTATATACGCTTCGCCGTCTTCATTAACGTTAACTAAATGACCTTTTTCCCAAATTGCAGCCAAATGTTTAGCAAAGCCACCTGTACTACAAGAAATTGACATGTCATTGTCATTGAGCACAACAATTAAATCGGCATTATGTGCAACAGCATCATTCATGGCTTCAAATGCCATACCCGCTGTCATTGCACCATCACCTACAATACAAACCACTTCACATGGGTCGTTTTGATAACGGCGTGCTAACGACATTCCTAAACCAGCTGAAATTGCTGTTGATGAATGCCCTACGCCGAATGTATCAAAAACTGATTCTTCTCTAGCTGGAAATGCCGCTAAACCATTTTTAGAACGAATCGTCGTCATTTGTTCACGACGACCTGTCAGGACTTTGTGCGGATAGGCCTGATGTCCTACATCCCAAACTAATCGGTCATTTGGTGTATTAAAGCAATAATGCAGCGCAACCGTCAGCTCAACCACGCCGAGATTAGCACCGAAATGGCCACCACTCTGGCCTGCTGCATATAAAATATATTGACGCAACTCATCAGCCACTTGAACCAATTGGCTATGCTCGAGCTGACGTAATTGTTGAGGATGATCAATTGCATCTAACAATGGCGTAACAGGGCGTTGAGTTGGAATTTCGGTATACAACATATGTGGCAAAGCCTTTATAAGCCTGGCAAATCCTAAGCTGGGTCAAAATGGGTCGATCATACAATCGAATGAAGTCACCTTCAATCAGCCACATTTGCGAACGAGGTCATGCAAAGCAGTCTCTCATACATCATGGGTATGGTTGGCAGATTATCCTGAATAATCTGACTATTTATCAACTATTATCGTCATCTTTATACAAAAAAGAAAACCTTAGTGTGCAAAATGATTATGACAATTCGACCAATCTCCCAGCATTACGCTATACTTTAAACCGTTTTCGGTTAAAAGATGAGTTAATCTGTGCCTATAGAGTTCATTGCAACATCAAAACTCCCGACCGCTTTTGGTGAATTCAATATTTCTGTTTTTCAAGATCCGGTATCAGGTGAAGAACATGTGGCACTTTCTAAAGGGTTAGAAAACCCACCCACAGGTCCTGTTTTGGTTCGTGTGCATTCAGAATGCTTAACAGGTGATGCATTTGCGTCATTAAAGTGCGATTGTGGCCCTCAATTACAAGCAACTCAAAAGCTCATCAACGAGGCAGGACAAGGCGTTATTTTATATTTACGTCAAGAAGGCCGTGGCATTGGACTGACCAATAAAATTCGCGCCTATGCCTTACAAGATCAGGGTCATGACACCGTAGATGCAAATTTACTTTTAAATTTACCTGCCGATGCACGTCGTTATGATATGTGTAGCATTATGCTCGATCACTTAGCAGTGAAAGAAGTAAAATTAATTACCAACAATCCTTTGAAAATTCAAGCACTCAAAGATCAAGGAATTAATGTGGTTGACCGCGTTCCATTAACGGTTGGACGCAACCCTTTTAATGAACAATATTTAAAAACCAAACGTGAACGTATGGATCACCTTTATCAAAAAGATGATTTTTTAAAAAAATAAATATTTAAAAAGCAATCGCAAGGGATTTCTGAGACATTTCTTAAAAATCCCTTACTTTTTTTATGGTTTTGTGCTTTGATGTATCTATCTCCTATCTCAATCATCTTTGAGGGTCACTATGCAACATCCGACTTCAACAGATATTCAACGTGTCCGCGAATTTCTCCTCGATTTACAAGCCCGTATATGTGCGGGTTTAGAACAACAAGAAAAAGCTGGCGGCGGTACGAGTGAATTTATTATTGATGATTGGGAGCGTCCTGAAGGTGGTGGTGGGCGTTCACGAGTTTTGCAAAATGGTACAGTGATTGAAAAAGGTGGTGTGATGTTTTCTCACATCAACATTAGTAAACTCCCCGCTTCAGCTACAGAAAGACACCCTCAAATTGCTGGTGCTAAAGCTCAAGCACTTGGTGTGTCATTAGTTATTCATCCTAAAAACCCCAATATCCCAACTTCTCATGCCAATGTACGTTTATTCGTTGCAGAGCCTGAAGGACAAGATCCAATTTGGTGGTTTGGCGGTGGTTTTGACTTAACACCGTTCTATCCAGATGAGCAAGATGTTGTCGATTGGCATCAAGCCGCTTACGACCTGTGTCAGCCTTTTGGTGACAATGTCTATGCTGAACATAAAAAATGGTGTGACGATTACTTCTATTTAAAACATCGCGATGAGCAACGTGGTGTCGGTGGCTTATTTTTTGATGATCTAAATGGCTGGGATTTCGAAACTTGCTTTAAATATATTCAAGCTGTAGGTAATGGCTATTTAAATGCCATTCTGCCAATTTTTGAAAAACACCGTGAACAGCCTTACACCGAAGCTCAACGTGAATTTCAGCTCTACCGCCGCGGCAGATATGTCGAATACAACTTAGTCTATGACCGCGGGACATTGTTTGGTTTACAAACAGGCGGACGTATCGAATCTATTTTAGTCAGCCTCCCTAACCTTGCAGGTTGGTCGTATCGTCCAGAATGGGATGAAGACTCTCAAGAGAAACGTTTAACCGATTATTACCTAAAACCACATGACTGGTTAAATCTAAAAGAAAAAGTCGCTTAATTTTTTGCTTTTTGGAGATTCTTTGGCTTCCACCCTAAAGAATCTCCTTTTTTATTTTCAATTTCTTTGTTTCTATTCAAATATTTTTTCTTATTCCAATTTGGCTTATAGTGAGGCCTGCTGAATATTCAGCACACGTTTTTAACTGCTTCATGCCATTTTAAAATTTTGGATATAAGAATGACCAAACAGTTTGCAGTAATTGGCAACCCAATCGAACAATCACGCTCTCCTGAATTGCATCATGCTTTCGCTCAAAAAACAGGTGTTGACCTCGACTATCAAAAACGTCTTGCCCCTCTTGATGGTTTTGAGCCGAGTATGCGTAGTTTCTTTGCAAATGGCGGAAGTGGCATGAACGTTACTGTGCCGTTTAAAGAACAGGCTTTCGCTTTGTGCGATGTGCTAACCGAGCGTGCTCAGATTGCAAAAGCAGTTAATACGTTATGGATGGAAAATGGCAAATTGCACGGCGATAATACTGATGGCCAAGGCTTGGTTGCCGCGATTCAAGCTTTAGACTGGAACCTAGAAAATACGACTATTTTAATTTTAGGAGCTGGCGGTGCAACTCGTGGTGTTATTTATCCACTAGTACAAGCTGGCGCAAAAAAGATTGTGATTGCAAACCGTACTCTAGCTCGTGCCGAACAACTTATAGATGACCTAAAAGTAGCCGTCCCACAAGCTCAATTACAAGCAATTTCTCTAAATGAGCTAGAAGGGAAATTTGATATTGTAATTAATGCGACTTCTGCAAGCCTCTCGGGTGATGCATTACAACTCCCAGAAACTTTAGAGTTTAAATATGCCTATGAAATGGCATATGGGAAACCATCTAGCTTCCTTGATCAAGCTAAACAACGCAATGTGCCCTCTTCTGAAGGTTTTGGGATGTTAGTCGGTCAGGCTATTGAATCCTTTTCTATCTGGAACGGCGTAAGACCTGAATTAAAAGATTTTCTATAAATATAAAAAAAGAACCTACATGATGTAGGTTCTTTTTTTACTTCATTTATTATTTTTTGGTTGTAACCATTTGCTGATAAACATCTCGGAAAATCTCATAATCAATAAATTCATTATGTTCAGGTTTTAAATTCTGAATTGTTTTTTCCGTAAGTTGCTGTTTACGTGCAGCGACATAAGCCTTACCTAAAATATCAGCAGTTTGTGATAACAATGGTTTTTCTTCAGCAGAAGCACCATTTTGTTGTTCAAATTGTAATTGATATTGTTTCGAGAAAAGCTGCTCAGGCTGCTTATATTGTTTCTGTAATTTTTGCCATGCTTCACGCCCTGCCTTACCTTGCATTGTTGTAATCACAATATGGTCTACAGCACGGCCTAAATCATTATCAAACTGATCTTCTTGTTCAAGATGATGCTTTTTCTGCAATGCCTCGATACGCTCTAAAGCCTTACCTTGAGGATTATAGGTTTCTTCTTCAGAGAACCAGTAAGCATAAACTTCGGCAATTTCTTGCAGCTGCTGAACTGAATAATAATTAATATATGACGGTTTTTCGGCAGTCAATTTTGCAATAAACACAGCCTTATACGTTTTGTCATAGGCACGTGTTGCATCATAAGTTTGGTTAGCCAACAGCGCCAGATTCGAATCTAAATCTTGTATATCGCTATGTGAGCCAACTGGATGTTCAGAAACATCACTCTGCCCAAGTTTTTCACTAAAACCTTTTACGAAGTTTTCAAATAAAGAACCTTTGCTTGCCTCTGCAACTGATTTAGCTTGTTTAAGTTGCTGCTGATTAATTGAGGTTGCTTTACCATAATTTAGAATTTGCATGTCTGCTTTAATATTAAAGCGATGGTTAAATTCAGCTGGTGTATATGCAATATCGTAATCTACGTTGACTGCACGGCCTTTTTCATCGAGTCCAACATCAATCGTAATTGGATTTCTTTGTTTTGGTAAAGCTTGTTCAATCTCTGCTTTATGCTTTAACCATAAAGCTTTAAATGCTTCATCATTCACAAACTGGTTCTGATCATAAGCGGCAAAAGTTTGTTTTAAAGCAGCTTGACGAGACTTGATCTGAGTTTTTTGGGTACTCTCTACGCTTTGATCAAGAACATCAACACCATATATTTGACAGTAATTAATATCCCCTAAAACTACTGGTTTTTTAAGGGTCTGTAATTCAACACATTGTTCTTCTGTAAGGGTTGGGCCGTCTTCATCTTGGGTAGTTTGTTCTGCATCCGCTACCGCAACATCAGCAGCATCCTCATCATGGCCTGAAGCAGAAGCTTCCTCTGCTGCTGCCGCTGCATCTTGAGCTGCACTTGATTGTTCTTCATCACCTTCCTCAGAAGCCAATGTACCGCCAAAATGAGCATTAATAAGTGAGTAAAGTTGTTGGCTGACTGCTGCGGCATCTTCAGAAGAAACCTTCTGCCCTTCGGCACCACCTGACTTTTTCTTAGCTTCAGAAGCGGCAAGCTCGGTTGCTATAGATTCAGCAATCTTTTGATCATCAAATCCTAAAACACTTTTTTGCAGGTATTTTTCATTGACTTGACCATATAGATCGACTTGTAGCAGTAACTCCTCAACCGTATCTTTTAAACGAATTTTTTCTACAATTCCTGCCTTACGGTCAGCGTCTGTAATTGGTAAACGTTGTAAATTTTGCGGATCAGCCAAACGATAAGACACGGCGCCAGAAGCCTTCGCATATTCAACGAACTTCTTCATATCAACGTTCGTAAATAGATCTTTATATTTCGAAAAATCAACATAGGCTAAGTTGTTTTGATTATCTTTATTCACCAAATAAGGCATTAATCCGAAATAATTAACGTAAAACTTATAATCCTTTAGATTAAGCACCATTGGCAATTTTGCCTGCACGAGCAAAGTCGGTTTTTCATATCTTGCAGTGAGGTTTAAAGATCCCATTTTTTGACGATAATGAACTGAACCATCGTAACTAAACTGGAGATCATTTAATAAATTGATTAATACGGCATTTACTTTTTCTGAACGTGATTCGCCAGATACACCTGAAATAGATTGCTCATTTGCAATTGCGGCATAAAGCGCCTGCTTCTGTTTTTTATTCAAATTAATTTTTTGTTCACGTAAATATTGATCTACTTTTTTTTGCACTTCAGCATCAAGTTGAGCACTTTTCTCTACAGTGCTTATTTTGTTGGGCTGATTTGAATCAACATTAACTTTAAAATGCCCGCGGTAGTCATAGCTTGGGTATTCATACATTGCATTCATACCCTGAATGACTTTTTGATCTAAATGAGCAGATGCCACTGATGGACGTAGGCTATGCTGCGCACATGCGGTCAAACCCAAACTGAATAAACATAAACTGAGATATTTTAAATGCATAACTTTTTTAAAACCTTATCGCTTTATCTTTTTAGCAAAACTTGCTAAAAATAAAAAAATAGTTGTTTTTTCACATAAAAGTATAAGTCCTGAATGTAGCAGAAAATGTATTTTCAGGTGTATTTATTTTCGACAAAATTCGCTTTTCTGACATTTCTTTCGGATGTGATTATCATTGTATTTTTATCATGCGAGTGAATAATCAAATCATCGATTCAGATAATCCCACAATGATTCAAAATTAGGATTAAAGCCATGCCAGCATATAAAGCCCCGCTACACGATATTCGCTTCTTAATGAATGAAGTATTAGATTACCCTGCTCACTACAAAACTTTATCAAATGGTGAAAATGCAGATCCAGATACCGTTGATATGATTCTTGAAGGTGCGGCAGATTATTGTGAAAACGTATTATCGCCACTTAACCAGTCTGGTGATGAAGAAGGTTGCCATTTTGACAACGGCGAAGTAACTACACCTAAAGGCTTTAAAGAAGCTTATGACCAGTTCGTTATGGGTGGTTGGCAAGGTCTTTCTTATCCAGAAGAATTTGGTGGTCAAGGCCTACCAATGTCTTTAAACCTCATCAAATCAGAAATGATGGGTACTGCAAACTGGTCATTTACGATGTACCCTGGCTTAAGTTCGGGTTGTATGAATACCATCTTGCAATTCGGTACCGATGAGCAAAAACAAACGTATATGCCTAAACTTGTTGAAGGAACTTGGAGCGGCACAATGTGCTTAACCGAACCTCAATGTGGTACCGACTTAGGGCAAGTTAAAACTAAAGCTGAACCTCAAGCAGATGGCACTTATAAAATCTCTGGTACAAAAATCTTCATTTCTGCCGGTGAACATGATTTAACTGAAAATATTATTCACATCGTACTTGCACGTCTTCCAGATGCGCCTGCTGGTACTCGTGGTATTTCATTATTTATCGTACCTAAATTCATACCTACTGCTGATAGTGGTATCGGTGAACGTAATGCAGTGACCTGTGGTTCAATCGAACACAAAATGGGGATCCGTGCTTCTGCAACTGCTGTACTAAACTTTGATAATGCCACTGGTTATTTAATCGGTGAAGTCAACAAAGGTTTACATGCAATGTTTACCTTCATGAATACAGCACGTATTGGTACTGCTGTTCAAGGTATTGCGCACGCTGAGTTATCGTTCCAAGGTGCATTACCTTATGCGAAAGATCGTATGTCTATGCGTGCACTTTCTGGTAAAAAAGAACCTGAAAGAGTTGCAGATGCCATCATTCATCATGCTGACGTACGTCGCCTGTTGTTGACTCAAAAAGCAATTGCTGAAGGTGGCCGTTCAATGATCTATCATGCTGCAAAACTTGCAGACAAAATGACAGATGCATTAACACGTGGCGACCAAGCTGCTTACGAAGACTACGATGATAAACTTGGTTTCTACACACCAATTTTGAAAGGTTTCTTGACTGAACTTGGTTTAGAAGCTGCAAACAATGGTATGCAAGTTTACGGCGGTCATGGCTACATCAAAGAATGGGGCATGGAACAAATCGCTCGTGATGCTCGTATCTCAACACTATACGAAGGTACAACAGGCATTCAAGCACTTGATTTGATTGGTCGTAAAGTATTGCTTAGCTCAAAAGGTAAAGTGGTTCGTGACTACACTGCTGAAATCTTAAAATTCTGTGCTGCACACGCACGTAATAAATACTTACGTCGTTTTGCTTGGGATTTAACTAAGCTTTGTGCTCAATGGAACACTTTAACAGTTCGTATTATGCTTGCTGCACGTAAAGACCGTGACATCGTATCTTCTGCTTCTGTAGATTTCTTGATGTTCTCAGGTTACGTGATGATGGCTTACTTCTGGGCGCAACAAGCAGTCATTGCTTCTGAAAAGCTTGAAGCAGGTGATGGTGCAGAAACGCCTGAATTCTATAAAGCAAAAATCAAAGTTGCAGACTTCTACTTTGACCGCATGTTACCTCGTACCCAAGGTCATGCAGAATCAATGGTGACAACCTCTCGCACATTAACATCATTACCAGTTGAACACTTTAGCTTCGACTACTAATGATTTTTAAATAGTGAAATGAAAAGAGCGCAATTCATCTTGCGCTCTTTTTTATTCAAGTAAAAATCTAATATTTATTCTTTAGTCAGAACATAAGCTTGCTTTGGAACAAAATAGTTTTGCTCCAAAAACTCACGGTTTTTACCGTAGTCGCTATAAAACAATTTTTCCAGATTCATAATCAATCTTTTTCTTGAATCAGTCTTAAAATAAAAATTAACTTTAGATAAAGGACAGTGAATGGTTAACTCATCCTCTCTTTCATCTACTTTCCAATTTAAATCAGGACATAACTGATTTACAGCAGTACTTTTAGCCCCATCTTTACTTCCCACTCGGCCAAAATGAATAACATTCCAATACGCCGATCCATTGGGTAATAAATTTAAAATGTACTCTGCCTCTCCAGATTCACAATCGGCAAAAGCATCCTTACATGAAATTCGGGTGTGATATCGCCCTACATATTGCAGTGAAATTCCGCTTAATTTTTTGGTTTGATCTAAATTTTCTTCAGGTAGAAAAGTACGTCCCGCCACATAATCTAATGTTTTTGTAGATGTACTATTTTTTATTAAATTTTCTTCATCGGTAGAACTTGGACTAGAGTGATCTTTGGAGTTGGTATGGTTTATGTCGCAAGCACTAAGTGTCAGGCACATCATAGTCCCTACAACCAAATGCTTAACTAAAAACCTAGACCGCTTCAAAAACATATACATTATTCACAGATAACAGCAACAACCATGTTTATATTCATTTCAGGCACGAGCCCATTGCTGCCATAAACCTTTAAGCCCTGAAAGGGTGCATTTTAGTTGATGTTAGTTTCCTTCATTCCAATCCTTTACATATTTTAACCATTTTACTTTTTAGAAGACTTTAAAACCGTTATTTCGTCTCCATATTTTTATTAAGCAAGAGAATAAGCAATTCCTTGTAACTTTTTATTTTTAAGGAGAATTAGATGGCCAGTTCTGGTTTATATCGCTCGAACCGACATAGCATGATCGCCGGTGTAATGGGTGGTATTGCTGAACGTTTTGGTTGGAACGTAACTTTACTACGCATTATTTTTGTTGTGATTTCAATTATGAGTGCGGCCTTTCCCGGAATCTTAGTTTATCTGGTTTTGTGGTTAGTCATTCCGAAAAAACAGCCAGAACATATTGAAGGCTATCGACAATCCGTCCGAACTATACATGAAGAGCAAACACGTTAATTAATTTTGGTCGCTACGGTTGCATCCCCTAATCAACCGTAGCTTTTTTTTGCTCTGTTTTTTTAGATTATATTTTACGGTTTAACTGTTGTTGTAAAGCAGCAATCATATCTGCGCGGCTGATCATTCCGATCAACTTCCGTTCTTCGACCACCGGAATATAATTAAAAGATTTTTCGACAAAATAAGGCACAAGATCTTGAATAGGCTGTGTTGGCAATACTGTCACCACTCTATGACTCATAATCTGTTTCACATAATGCTGCCAAGAGTTTCTTGGGTCCGCTGCACCTTTAAACCATTCCACAACTTCATATAAAGCTAAAGTTCCTACTAGATGATTGTCAGCATTTACCACTGGTAAGCTCATGAGATTAATATGCTTGAACTTATCCAGCGCCTGATGAATATCATCATCTTCATGCAGCTTAATCACATCACGGCTCATAATATCCTGACAGGTATATTGATTGACTATGCGTTCGTTGGCATGTTCTTGCGCATCTAAAATAATTTTTTCTAAATCGTACTGGCTAATATCTAACAGTTCAGTGTGGTGCTCTAAAGCGTATTCAATATCTTTCGGTTGAATCGATACTTTTTGAGTCGGTGTTGGGTCCTTGCTACGCTCATTGAGACGTGCGGTAACTGGATAATGTCTTCCAATTAATCTATTAAAAAAGACAGCGAAACCGAGTAAAAGTAACGAGTTGAGCAGAACCGGATAAAAAACGAAATAAAAGCCTAATTTATGAATTGCAGCACCACCTAACACAGCCGTAATCGCGACTGCACCACTTGGTGGATGCAAAGAGTCGGTGGTCATCATTAAAAATATGGCAAAACCCACAGCCACACTAAAAGCAGTGGTTAAATCAGGAATCCACTGTGCACAGGCAACCCCAATAATTCCGGCTAGCGTATTACCAACAATCACATTCCATGGTTGAGCCAATGGACTGGTTGGCACAGCAAATAACAGAACAGATGAAGCTCCCATTGGCGCAATGTACCAGGCATTAATTCCACCTAAAACATACCAGCTAATTAAGGAAGAAATTGCTAAACCACACAGTGCTCCAACACCGCAAAGCAACCGTTCTTTTAAGGGTAAAACTTTAAAATTTGGTTTTAAAATCTGTAACCATTCTCGCTGTATAACACTCACAGAACACCTTTGGGGATATGCCGTTATTTATAACGGGCAAAAGTATACGCCCAAAGCCATATAAAGTGCATTTAAATTATATCTTTCAAAGATAAGAAACTCTGTTGAACCATCTTTTGTTATTTTAAAACTTTAATATTCAATCAATTTTTCATTTAAATAACGCCAGTAGCGTTTAGGTAAATATTGCACATGGAGTTTTATATTTTGGCGTTCAGTAATATTCACGCTCTTAAAATAATCTTTCCAAAGCTGGTCATATAAAACTTCCTGCTCATCAAGCTCAAGCTGAAAGCTTTGACTCATTCCGTTATTTAAATTACGGTCAACCTCAGAAGCTTCAAGCGAAACCTCATGTATTTCCCGTAAATCATAATAAAGTCCAAACTTACGTTTCTCATCATAAATGAGCCAACGCTGATCTTGATAACGCCGTTTAAAATGCGGCTGAATGAGCGGTAAAACATTAAAATCGGGACGTACCAAGCTTAAAAACAGCTCATCTTTGGTTTTCTTAAAACGGATAAAAGCTTCCATCCGATGCTTTTCTCGCCCTACCTTTTTCGTCCACTGCGAAATTGCTAAAACACTTGGGTGCGAATAATCTTTTTCTATCGAGGAGTGACTAGTAAAAACGTAAATACAGTAATTAAATAAATGCTGATAGGCATCTAAAGACTCAGATAAATAAGCAAAATAAAATTGCCTTAAAGAAGACGAAGAAAGCTTTTTTTGCAGCGCGAACCACACACGTTCAGCATGTTGCTCGTTATTTGAAACCTCAATTTTATCGGCAAATAAACCATGTTGAGCCGCATCATTCAAACAGAGTCTGACCTGTAATTCTTTAAATTGAAATGCACGAAAAACGCAGCTCAGTAACCCGACCATTGAACCATCAAAATAGTAAGCCACTTCATCATTAAACATGGCTAAAACCCAAGGCTTAATTGGGGCGAAAGCTGCTGCACATATTTCGATGAACCCTGCGTTAAAATTTGCTGTCGAATAAAACTTGAAGATAATTCTTTTTGGAATTTTGGACTGTCTTCACAGTGGATAAAGAATTTTGCTCGCTGATAAGCGACACCTAACTTTTTAAGTAAATCGATGTGGATTTTGCCAAAGCGACGAGCCTGAACAATTTTCTTAGCCGATTTCACCCCAATGCCGGGTACACGTAAAATCATTTGATAATCTGCACGGTTTAGATCTACTGGAAACTGCTCAGGATGCCTTAAAGCCCAACTTAATTTTGGGTCGACATCCAGATCTAAGTTTGGGAATTTTTCATTGACGATTTCATTGACCTGAAAGCCGTAAAAACGCATCAGCCAATCACTCTGATAGAGTCGGTTTTCCCGCAATAATGGAGGTGCAGAACCCACTGCTGGCAAGTAATTATTTTCGGTATTAATTGGAATATAGCCAGAGAAATAGACCCGTTTGAGCTTGAATTCTTTATAGTGCTTATCTGCCATAAACAAGACATCTTGGTCTGACTCTTGATGAGCACCCACTACCATTTGCGTGGTCTGCCCTGCTGGCACATATTTCGGTACATGCTTAATAATTTGTCGCTCATCCTTAAGCTGGATGAGCCTGTCACGTACTAACCCTAAATCTTTTTGCACTTCCTGATGAGATTTTTCTGGTGCAAAAGTCTTTAGCCCAATTTCAGTCGGCATCTCTAAATTAATACTCATCCGGTCAGCATATAAACCTGCTTCATGAATAAGTTCAGGCGATGCTCCCGGAATGGTTTTTAGGTGAATATAGCCATTAAAATTTTCTTCAAGGCGCAACTTCTTCACGACTTGAAGCATACGCTCCATTGTATGGTCGGCCGATTTAAAAATGCCCGAGCTTAAAAATAAGCCTTCAATATAATTACGGCGGTAAAAATTAATGGTTAAGTCCACCACCTCTTGCACCGTAAATGCTGCACGCTGGACGTCATTGGAACGACGTGAAACACAATAAGCACAGTCAAAAATACAAACATTGCTAAATAGAATTTTTAAGAGAGATACACAGCGGCCATCTTCGGTATAGCTATGGCAAATTCCTGAATGACTGGCATCACCTAGACCTTTATCTTTGTTTTTACGGTCACTGCCACTTGATGAACAAGACACATCATATTTAGCAGCATCAGCAAGAATTTGTAGTTTTTCTCGAATGCGATCAGACATATCAAACGACTCATTTATGGCATCGTTTAAAAAATATCATTTTGCATTCTTAAATTTAATCCAGTGAAGTACGCTATGCGTCATGAGGTGACGTTTAAAATAATCCGTCTTAATTAACGTATTCTTCTAGTTGCTTTACACACGCTGCATACTCTTGCATTGGGCAATATGAATACATCGGTGAGCCAATGTATGAACCTGCATTATTACATTCCTGATCTACATAAGCTTTCCAAAGTCGCTAAGATTTTAAAATATCTTGGTAACGCTCTGGCTGTTGATATTCTTCGCTTTGTGTACGAATTTGATCAATCAAAGCAACAATTTTTTCTTCATAAGTCTTTTTAGCTTGTTCAGAACAGCTATGCACGACCATGTTGTTAATGCTTTCAAGCTTCATTTCTTTAATCGTCTGATCAACACATTGGTTATATTCATCTTGCTCATCAGTGTCGGTTTGTGCGTATAGCCATGGACTACAAAAAAGACTGGATAAAACAATGAGTTTGCAGCAAAATTTCAGCATAACTAATTCTCGATTCTATAATTTTTAATATGCTTCAATATAACAAAAATTCTGTAACAGTTGCCTATCGGTATTTAGACATAATAAAGGGACTATTCTTCGCTCCTATACCAGTGCTTATTATTTTGACTTCAACGAGCTCTATGCTTACTTATTTATTCATTATATATCTGTTCTTTTTACCATTCCTTATAGCAACGTCTATATTACTAAATAAATTCAAGCTTCTAAATTTCATAACAATATATTTAACAGCACTAGGTATACTCCTCATCTTTAATAGGCTTGCTAACTTATCCTTTAAGACCTTTTTTTCCGAACTTATTTTTAGTTGGATTGGAATCTCTACACTAATTACAGCTTTTAATTTTTGGGCATTATTGACTTGGTATAACTATAAAGATAATAAGACCAAAGAGCAGAACATCAACATTGAATGAACGCTCTGCTAATTGAATATAAAATCCTTATAAGTTGAAATTTCTTCAGCAATAGAAAACTATTCATTTCTCTTATTTATGAAATAGTCCCAACCATTCTATATGGAGGCAGCTTAAAGCTTTACTGATTTTTACAGGTGTTCGGATAGGTTTCATCAACTTTAAGATCAATATTATAAACCGGTTGTATTGGTATCTCCTCTGTACGGTAAGAGCACATATCACGCCATTTCATTGCTTCCTCTTTATCCTTAGGTAGACCATTTAACCCAGAATAATAATTTTGAAACATATTTTCTTGACCATTCGCATAACCAAGATTGGCGGCTTTAATATACCAATCTGTTGAAACTTTACCATTTTCTGCTACGCCTAAACCCTGTTGATAAAGAACCCCTATATTATTCATCCCTGCTGGATTACCCTGCTCAGCAGCTTTTGTATACCAATACATTGCTTTTTTATAGTCTGTATCTACACCATAACCTAGATGATAAAACGTACCTACCCTGAACTGAGCATCAGCATTGCCTGCTTGCGCAGCCTCTTCAGAGAGTTTGAACATCTTAGGTACAAAAGCACTTAAGTCTTCTTTCCGATAATAAAGCGTAGTCAAATTCAATTTAGCTAAAGCACTCCCTTGTTCAGCCGCTTGTTGAAAGAGCTTTTCAATTTCTAAGGCTTTTTTTGCTTCAGTGGCCTCATCACCCTCTTTACTTCGAATCCACTCATTTCTATTTTTATAATATAATAATGCAGCATAATTATTCAGCTCATCTGCATTTAACTTGTTGAAATTGTAGTTATATTTAGCTGAATAATAAATCCAATTATTCTTTAAATAGTAAAAGCCAACAAAGCCTAAAAATAATATTAAAATTCCAAAATAATATTTTTTCAAATTCATTCTAAAATAATCTAATTCAAACCATGAAAAATTATCCTATCAAAAGATGTATTAAATACAAAAGATAATAATCTTATTTTAATGGTTCATGGACATTATCAACAGATCATTTTAGAATTTAAAAAACATAACCTACTATGATTAAGATGAATCCGACAACGCCAAATATCGAATACCAACCTAAAATTGCTCTTATTATTACCCCTCTTATTCCGATCAGCCTCTTAATTTTATTGTCTGTCCTTACTGGCAAGTTTGCACTTGATCTCCTCTATATTATTGGAATCTTTGTTGGTACTTATTATATTATCTTATTCCCATTACTACTTAAGATATGCCAAGTACTCATTACTAAAAACCGCTTTATCTTTCCATTAATGTGGTTAGGTGCACATGTATCATTTAGCTTGATTTATTTCTTTTTAGCGATCTATGAAAATATTTCTCATAATTTACCAATATTTGATTATGTATTCCCAACTGTTGGACGTACTTTGATCTCAACCTCTACATTCACTGTAAGTTTTATTCTTAGCCTCATTTTTTGGTTTTTTGCCTCATTTCAACCTCGATTAAAAGCAAAACATGTAGGAAAATCCCAGCTAAATGACAGCCAATAATTTTTTATAGGTATAGAAACTAGTCTTTGCCACTCCCCCACAAAATCCTTATACTTAGGGGCAATTTTTCTCATAAATTCGTGGATGCTACATGAGTCGCGCCATCTCGCACATTGATACATTTCAGGGCTTAATTCTTGCCCTACAAAACTATTGGGCCGAACAAGGCTGCGTCGTATTACAACCTTACGACATGGAAATGGGCGCTGGAACATTCCACACCGCAACATTCTTACGTGCTTTAGGGCCTGAGACTTGGAATGCTGCGTACGTTCAACCTTCACGTCGTCCAAAAGATGGCCGCTATGGTGAAAACCCGAACCGTTTGCAACACTACTACCAGTTCCAAGTAGTACTTAAGCCAAACCCAGACAACATCCAACAGCTTTATCTTGATTCTTTAAAAGCAATCGGGATTGATACGCTTACTCACGACATTCGTTTCGTAGAAGACAACTGGGAATCTCCAACACTTGGTGCTTGGGGCTTAGGCTGGGAAGTTTGGCTTAACGGCATGGAAGTGACTCAGTTCACTTACTTCCAGCAAGTGGGTGGCGTTGAATGTTACCCAGTAACAGGCGAAATCACTTACGGCTTAGAACGTCTTGCGATGTACCTTCAAGGTGTTGACTCGGTTTATGACCTTGTTTGGACCAAAGGCCAATTCGGTACTGTGACTTACGGCGACGTATTCCATCAAAATGAAGTTGAGCAATCGACTTATAACTTTGAATACGCTCCAGTTGAAAAACTATTTGAACTCTTTGACTTTTATGAGTCAGAAGCAAATCGTTTAATTGAAGCAAAACTTTCTCTTCCTGCTTATGAGCAAGTGGTTAAAGCGTCTCACACCTTTAACTTGCTTGATGCACGTGGCGCAATTTCTGTAACTGAGCGTCAGCGCTACATTTTACGTGTACGTACTTTAGCTCGTGCGATTGCACAAAGTTATGTACAAGCACGTGCAGAGCTTGGCTTCCCAATGGCAGAACCACACTTACGTGATGAAGTATTGGCACAGCTAAAAGCACAAGCTGAAAGTGAAGCAGCAAAGGCGGAGAAAAACTAATGAGCAAACATACTGTTTTATTCGAACTTGGCTGTGAAGAGCTTCCACCGAAAAGCTTGAAAACTTTACGTGATGCATTACAGGCAGAAACGGTAAAAGGCTTAAAAGATGCAGGCTTAAACTTCGCATCAATTGAGGCTTATGCAGCTCCACGTCGTTTAGCGCTTAAAATTGTTGATATCGATGCTGCTCAAGCTGATACACAAAAACGTTTTGACGGCCCTGCTGTTCAAGCGGCTTATGATGCAGAAGGCAAACCGACTAAAGCACTTGAAGGCTTTATGCGTGGTCAAGGGATTACAGTTGACCAGCTTTCTACGTTCCAAGCAGGTAAAGTTGAAAAAGTTTGTTATTTAAAAGATGTAAAAGGTCAAAGCCTTGATGCTTTACTTCCACAGATTTTACAAACTGCGTTAGACAATTTACCAATTGCTAAGCGTATGCGTTCTGCTGCAAGCCGTACCGAATTTGTACGTCCAGTGAAATGGGTTCTCTTACTTAAAGATGACCAAATTGTTGACGCGACTATTCAAGATCACAAAGCTGGCAATGTGACTTATGGTCACCGTTTCCATGCACCTGAAGCTGTGACTTTAGCGCATGCAAATGACTATTTAGCTGCTTTAGAAAAAGCTTACGTTGTTGCGAACTTTGAAAAACGTCAAGCAACCATTCAAGAACAAGTGAAAAAGTTAGCTGATGAAGTTAACGCGACTGCGATTGTTCCAACTGACTTACTTGATGAAGTAACAAGCCTCGTTGAATGGCCTGTAGCTTTACGTGCAAACTTTGAAGAGCGCTTTCTTGCTGTTCCTCAAGAAGCACTCATTACGACAATGCAAGACAACCAGAAGTATTTCTGCTTGATCAATAGCGAAGGTAAATTACAGCCTTACTTCATTACTGTTTCAAATATTGAGTCTAAAGACCCGATTCAAATTATTGAAGGTAACGAAAAAGTTGTCCGCCCTCGTTTGTCTGATGCTGAATTCTTCTTCTTACAAGATCAAAAGCAACCGCTTGCATCTCGTAAAGAAAAACTAGCAAACATGGTATTCCAAGCACAACTCGGTACGCTTTGGGATAAATCAACACGTATTGCAAAACTTGCTGTTGCATTATCTTCAATTACAGGTGCAAACCCATCGGATGCTGAAAAAGCTGCATTACTTGCTAAATGCGACTTAACTTCAGAACTGGTAGGTGAGTTCCCAGAACTTCAAGGTATTGCGGGTACTTACTACGCGCGTATTGAAGGCGAAAACACTGAAGTTTCAGAAGCTTTAGGCGAACAATATTTACCAAAATTCGCTGGAGATGTTTTACCAAAAACCAAAACTGGTACAACGATTGCCCTTGCTGACCGTTTAGATACGCTAGTTGGTATTTTCGGTATTGGACAAGCACCTACAGGTTCTAAAGACCCGTTTGCTCTTCGTCGTTCAGCAATTGGTATCTTACGTTTAATCATTGAAAATGAATTGGACGTAACTATTGAAGAACTGGTAAATCTTGCACTTCAAGGTTATGGCGACATCGTTAAAGACCACGACAAAACTCGTGCTGATGCGGTTGCATTCTTGGAAGGTCGTTACCGTGCCAAGTATGAAGACCAAGGCGTTGCTGTTGATGTGCTTCAAGCGGTTCAAGCACTTGCACCAAAATCTCCACTTGATTTTGACAAGCGTGTAAATGCTGTAAACCATTTCCGTGCTCTGCCGGAAGCTGCTGCACTTGCTGCTGCAAACAAACGTGTTGCTAACATTCTTGCAAAAGAAGCAGCGCCAGAAGGTTCAGTAGTCGAAGCTAACTTAGTTGAAGATGCTGAAAAAGCATTATTTGCTGAGCTTCAAGCAGTTACTCCAGTTGTTGAGCCATTACTTGCGGCAAAAGACTACACGGCTGCTCTTTCTAAGCTTGCAGCACTTCGCGCGCCGATTGATGCATTCTTTGATGGTGTCATGGTAATGGCAGATGATGCTGACCTGAAGACAAACCGTTTACGTTTATTGGCTCAGTTACGTAACTTGTTTACTGCTATCGCTGATGTGAGTGTGTTGCAAGGCTAAGCCTTAATTGGTTGTAAATTAATGAGAACCCCTCTATAAATTAGTGGGGTTTTTTAATATTAAGAATAAATCAGCAGTCATCATAATGAATCCCACTTCAATTAAAAAGTTTTACCGTATAGATGCTTACCTTGTTCTTTGCCACACCCTTTTGCTGGCATTCGGTTATGGTCTATGGAAGCTATATCCTCATATACAGACCAAACCAGATATGAGCGGCCTGTTCTTTATGATTATCTCTATTCTAGGCGGTTTTGCAGGGCTGATTATGCTAGCTGTAACTCTGCCTCGTTTAGATCGTTCTGTTCGTAATTTATCAGTGAACAAATTTATTTTGGCTCTGTTGTATTGGATTTCTAGTACCATTATTTTCGTGCTATTTGGCATCAGCAAATTCTTCTTCAATAATCCGCTAGTTTTGCTGGTTTTTGTTTTGGTTTTTTTCAGCAGTGTTTATCTTTCGGTGATTCGCCTTGCAGATATGCGTAAAAAAGACTGGCTGATCTTAAGCGGAATTTTTGGAGCTATTGTGCTGTTCTTCTTTTTGCCAGAGCTTTAGGAAATGGTTTAAGTAAAGATGCTGAGCTTGTAATACTTTGTGTACCTAACAATACCTTCTTTGATGGCGTGATGGTTATGGCAGATGATGCTGACCTGAAGGCAAACCGTTACGCTTATTGGCTCAGTTACGTAACTTGTTTACTGCTGTGGCTGATGTGAGCGTGTTGCAGGGTTAATTACCTCATTATTAAATAAAGGGATCTTTTATAGATCCCTTTATTTTTTTACGTTAAATAAGCTCTTTAATTTCTTCTAAACTTTTCGATGGCTCAAACCACATAAAATCATAATCAGCCACGTCATGAATATAAAACGGATCATTTTTCATGATTTCTTCAGCTTCTTGAATCGAAGAGCTTAGAACTAAAATCACTCCACCTACCCTATTTTCTCGACGCCCCGATGCCAAAAATTTCTTTTGCTCATAGTAATGCTCTAAAAATGCAATATGCTCTTTCAGTACAGCATCAACTTCGACTAATGGTTTTTTATAGGTCAAGGTAACAACAATCATTTCATTCTCTTAAAGGAAATAGTGCATGACATAGAAGGGTTAAACTACTGATAGCTTATTCGATAGTACGCCGATTCCCCCAATTCATCCACACTAAACTCCCCACAATAATCACTCCACCTAACAGCACAATTATTGATGGTTTTTCATTTAAGAAAACAACTGCCAAACTCATTGCGACAATCGGCGAGCAATATAAAAAATTCGATGCAATCGTTAACGGCATATTTTTAAGTATATATCCCCAAAGCACATAAGCCATCGCACTGGGGAAAATACCCAACAACACAATCGACATATTGGCCTGCCAAGTGGCATGTAAAATTTCAGCAGACAACTGCGCGCTATAGAACAGTAAAGGAATGGTTCCGAACCAAATGATGTAGCACATCATGCTCAACGCATCATAATTTAAGGCAAATTTTTTATATAAATTAAAGTAAATCGCCCATGCAATTGCTGCCAAAACAATCAACAAACTATAAGGGCTTGGTACACCAAGACCATGATCACCGCTAACCACTAAAACGGCGCCACAAAGACCTAATAAAATACACAACCACTGTTTGAAACGGATTTTCTCTTTAAAAAAGAAAGCTGAAACAATAAATGTAAATAGCGGAATAGATTGACTCAAAATGCTGGATGCAACCGCACTGACATATTGCTGACCCGTATTTATAAGCAAGTGATGCAACGTTACAGAGAAAAATCCTAACACCCCAAGCGCAGGAACATCCTTCCACTTTAACGGCTGAATCCCTTTTCTCATGACCAAAAGTAGTAAGAAAACTGATGCAATCAAAAAGCGAAGCAAGGCAATATGCTGCGGTGTATATGAATGCAAAGCACTGTGTACACCAATAGGTGAATAACCCCAACAAAAGACGGTCACAGCAATACATAAATAGAGCTTAAATGCTGGAGGCTGTGTTTCGACAGCAAGTGAAATTGCCATGTTAAATCTGCGCTAATGAAATGGAACTCTTTCATCATATGCGCATGGATAGTTGAATAAAATTAACTTATATTGAGCCTAATATTCATTAAAAGTGAATGATAAAACATGGATATCGCTCAGTTAAAAATGTTTCAAACGGTGGTTGAATGCGGCACGATGACCAAGGCATCTTTGCAGTTACACTGCGTTCCATCTAACATCACGGCGCGCATTAAACAACTTGAAGAAGAACTCGGCGCACCTCTGTTTTATCGGGAAGGGAAAAGTTTAAAGCTCACTCCATCTGGAGAAATCTTTCTTAATTACTGCCAAAAAATTTTAGCGCTTTGTGATGAAGCAAAACGAAGCATTCATCCTGATGCACCACCCTCTGGTCCATTAAAAATTGGGGCTATTGAATCTTCTGCCACAACCCGTTTACCTAACTTACTCGCGAAATATCATCAACGCTATCCAGAAGTTTCCATTCAAATTATTACTGGCACATGGAAACAGCTATTAGTTGATATTTCTCAACATAAACTCGATGGTGCGATTGTCGCGGGAAGTATTGAATTTCCAATGTTAAATAGGCTCAGTATTTATCAAGAAGAAATTATTTTAATTGCCCCAGAATCTTTCGGTGAAATCCACTGCCAAGAAGACCTGATTGGTAAAGAAATTTTTATGTGGACTGAAGGCTGCCCTTACCGCGCTGCATTTGAAGAATGGCTTAAGCTCAAAAATATCTCGCTTCCAATTACCAGCATTACCAGTTACGCCACTATTATTGGTTGCGTGAGTGCAGGCTCTGGTGTGTCTTTAGTACCAAAGAGTCTTTTTGAGCAATATAAAAATTTAACCAATATTCGAGGCTATAAATTTGAACATCTTGCATTTATGCAGAACCAGTTTTTCTGGCACAAAAATGTGAGTAACCACAAAGCGAGAGATATGTTTTTAGAATTGATTAAGTCAGAATTTATAGCTTAGCTTTGCATTCGAATAAAATCTCCCATGTAAAACCCTATGCTTTACATAAAATAATGATGCATAAAACACATCACGACATTTTAAATATTTTAATTTTATTGATAAAAAACAATATCCTAATAAAAATTAAGAATCAATTATAAAAACATAAACTGCATGACCCATCCGTTTTTTGCAACGACCTCACTCAAAAGAAGCAGATGCTAAGTACATAACGTATTTTTTGAGTCATTCAACATGAATAAAGCAATTGGAATTTTAGGCGGTATGGGTCCGCAAGCCACAATTGATGCCATGGATAAAATTATTAAAAATACGCCAGCACATTGCGATCAGGAGCATATTCCTGTCATCACGGTTTCAATTCCAGACATCCCAGATAGAACACAATCGATTATCAATCATGATGATAAACCACTCGAAAAAATGGCTGAATATCTTAAAATTTTAGAAGCGGCACAGGTCGGCTGTATCATTATTCCCTGCAATACTGCCCACTTTTGGTTTAACCAGTTACAGCAACGTACCCAAACCAAAATGATTAGTATTATTGAATCTGTGGTTCATTTTATTCAAGACAGCCAAATTGCTGAAGTTTGTATTCTTGCGACGTCTGCCACCATAAGCACTCAGCTTTATCAAAGCCAGTTCATCCAAAACAATATTCGTTTCTCTACCCCATCTGTTGAGATGCAACACAAAGTGATGCAAAGTATCTATCAATACAAAGCAGGAAATATCGAAAAATCAAAACAACTTATGAGTGAGGTTATTCATTTTTATAGACAAAACAAAAGCATAAAATTCTTATTAGCGTGTACTGAAATTCCGCTTATCTTACAAGACAGTATCCAAGACAATCCTGAACTGTTTGTTGATGCGACCGATTTACTTATTAAAAATGCGATTGCGTGGTATCAGAGTTCATTAACAGCATCAGCCGCATGATTAAAAAAATTTAATGCAAATTATGCATAATTAATTTAGGCAATGGTCCAATCAATTGCCTTCACAAAATTCCATAACCCTTCAGAAGTTGCATTAAGCCTTGCACTACTGCGATATAAATAAATATCGACAGACAGTACTGACTCTTTCATTGGTACGATCATCAACTGATTTTGTTTTAACTCATCTTGAATGCTGTAATCGGGTAACCACCCTACGCCATAACCGCCTTTGATCATATCCTTAAGTAATAGACTCATTGAAGACACAAAATTTGTCTCAAACTTGTCCGAATGATGATCTTGTAGAAATTTATTTACCTTTTTCCCCATGTAACTGTCATCGGTATAGTTCATGAGCGGAATTGAAGTATCTTCGAGTGAAAATTTAGGTCGACCTAAATGATTTGGAGCCGTGACTAAATAAAGCTTTGCCGAAAACAACTTATGGCACAAAAATTGTGGGTTCATTAAGTCATCATCATAAAAAGATGCAATAAAGTCACATTGACCATTTTTAAGAGAATCTACGGTTTCATTCACATTGATTGCTTCAACATGAAAAATCTTTTCTTGGTAATTTTTTAAATTTCCTAAAATTTTAGGAAAAATATAACCCGCCAAAGAATGCGCAGAAGCAATCGTGACTTTGCTTCGCACATGATTATCACCTTTAATTTGATCTATATTAAACTCAAAATCATCCAGTAAATTTCTAGCATGCAATATAAAAAGCTTACCCTGCTCCGTTAACTGTAAAGGAGAAGTTTCTCGATCAAACACTTCAAAACCAAGACTATTTTCCAAGGCTTGAATGCGACGACTCAGCGAAGACTGAGAAATATTTCTAATATCAGAAGCGACTGTAAAATTTCGGTATTTTTCTAGAACAATCAGGTCATATAACCATTTTAATTCAATGTTTTGTATCACTTGAGGCTCCAGATCATTCTAGAAATTTAGATATGGTATTTAATTATATTTGAAATGATGATTTATCGTAATCAAATCGTATGGGTTTTATCTCATTGCAGTACAAGCTGTATTTTTATCAGTAAGATCAGCACTTCATCTTTTGATTCTGGTTGGGGAGGTTTATCCAAAATGAAAACCCTAAAAACTCTATGTATTGCGACCTCTATATTGGCTTCATCAAGCTTATTTGCTGAAACAACGCAACCTCAACAAGTGAATGAAATAGCTCCAAAAACACAACCTTATGGTGATAATCCAAGCCTAGGGCGTGTACTGTTATATAAAACAGGAAAAGGCATACAAAATTTAGGAGACAATATTCAAGGTGCTTCTGAAAAGACCTCAAATAAAATTAGTGAAAAGTGGAAAAACACCAAAGAATTTACTGCTGAAAAGGCAGAAGTCGTTCAACAAAAAGCGGATACAGCAAAAGCTTTTACTGAAACAAAAATAGATCAAGCTAAGCAAAATATTACCAGTAGCCGAAACGGTGAAAACATCCCAATAGAACAAGGTGAGTTAAGTAAATCTAGCACTACGGTTAACTAAATTTCTTGGATAGCGCGATAAATTCGCGCTTTAATATAAAATACAAATATCAATCTAGACATAAATACCACTCACTATAAAGAGCTAGGAATCTGCCTTATGAATAGTCAAAAACTTCTCTTTTCAACACTATGCTGCTTAGCATTAACTGCATGTGCAACGCCAACGCCCCTTTCTTCTTATTCTCAAGCTCAAGTTTTAGAGCAAGACACCAATATCGAAGCCTATCCGTCTACGACAGGTAATGTGGCCAAGCTCATTAAACAAGATAATCAAGCTTGTATGATTGAATTTACAGGTTATTTAGGTGGAGGACATGTGACCGAACATTGGACGTTTAATAATAAAGGTCTAATTTCAGCGACTTCTTCGACCCTACAATACCCTGATGAATCAGGCATATTAAATCAAGCAACCAACTCTACGACTAAGAGTTCTACGACCTTTAATATTCAAGATCCTGAAATTCAAAATAACTTCAAAAAACTCCAAAATAATTTTAATGCAGCTAATTTAGCAAAGTGTAATTAAGGCTTTTCCATAAAAAACTCGTTGCAGAAGCTTTCTTTTGCAACGAGTTATAGCCATTTAAAATTTCTTGGACCTGATTTAAAAATTATAAATAAGCTATTTAATTAGCGATCAAGCCATTTGTTGCTGCCAGCAAATCAATTCGCGGAAAAACTAATCCCGTTCTCGAATCTGTAATTGGTTTACCTGTCGTTTTTAAACGGCTAATCGTTTGATCAATACTTTCAGTTGGACTCACGCTATTCGCTCGTAATAAAGCAATCGCGCCTGCCACATGTGGTGTTGCTTGAGACGTACCGCCCATGGTGTAACCACCCGCGGTAATCATTGCACCAGGTGCTAATAAAGTCACAAGGCTACCGCCATTACTAAAACATGCAACTTTATCTGCTGCTGTGGTTGGGTCAGAACATTTCACTGGATTCCCCCATGACACACCACCAATATTACTGTCATAAACAGCACCGACTCTCACTGCACCAGCAACACAGGCAGGAGATGAAATACCATCTGAAAATGCATCATTACCTGAAGCGACTACAGGAACCACACCAGCAGCACGTGCATTGGCAAATGCCGTTCCATAACTACTATCACTACACTCTGAAGTATATTTAACGCCAGGAACACCAAGGCTTAAATTAACCGCTTTAATATTATAAGTTTGTGCATTGTTTACGGCCCAGTTAATCCCTGCAAGAATATCACTATCATAGGCTGTACTGACCCACTTACCTTGAGACCTCACTTTTCTAAAGACATCAATACCAATAATTTTAGTTTTAGTTGCAACTTTAGATACAATACCTGAAACATTACTGCCATGTCCGTCATCATCTAATGCTCCATCATCTGGTGCACTATCAAAAGAATAAACTACCCGACATGTGCTTGATGGTGTATTGACTGCTGTACAACCAAAATCGGAATGTAAATAGTTCAAACCTGTATCAATCACTGCCACACTAGAACCCTCACCCGTAAAACCATTGGTGTTTGCTTGTGGTTGGTTAATTAAAGGTAAGCTTTCATTGGTCGTGGTTTGATTAATCCGATTTGGGTAAACAGCTTTAACATTCGGGTCATTTAATAAAGAGACTAATGCTTCGCGGTTACTAATCCGATAAAAAGCTAAAGGTAAATTATTGTAGTCCCGCAGTACTTGCACACCGCCAGCACGGTTAAACCTTGCCTGTATATTCTTTTTATTGGTTGCGATATAACTCCGCCGCTCTAAACCAGAAGGCACGCTCACCGAAGGAATATTGTATTCAACAATTAAATCATTCGAATCGTTAGTGACCAGAGCATCTAAATCAATTTTACCCTGAAGCACTTTTTGTTTTGCTGCTTGATTTAACAGCTGTTTAGCACCTTTAGAATCTAAAGGAAGAGCGGATGCTGTTGTACTTAATATCGTACATAGACCTAATAGAAATAACGTTTTACTTTGCATTATTTTTCTCCGTAGTTTTTTCAACTAACAATTTGCTTATTTCGCTTTTATTTCATTTGCTGGATCTTTTTCTGGATCAATCGGTTGAATAGAAAGATCACTTTTTGTGTTGTAAAAAGGAACGGTATCAGCTGACACCGATTGAGGATGAGTTGAATATAAAGATAGATTTTTAGCTTGAGTAGGCTCCTTAAGTTTAGAAAGAGAAGACGATGTGTCTGGTTGTGACGAATTCGATTCATGTAAAACTGAATTGAACACATCAGATGCACCACTTGTTGGCTTAAAATAGAGAACAACGGCGACCAAGCCGACCAATACAAGAAAGGAAGCAATAATTTTCATCATTCAAGATCTCTGTTTTTTTGTTTATAGACATCTATTTTTATTTTTGATTATTCGAAATAAAGAGGTATTTCTTAAAATATATTTCATGTGAAAAATCTAATGAATGAAATATATACCCACAAGAGAAGTAGAAATATCCACACCCAAATAAGCAAAAATGTTGTTCTGCCCTGTACATTTATATTTCTGGCAGAAGATGGTTCAAAAAAGTGCTAAAAAGCATCTTATTCTCATAATAAGCAATAACTATGCCGTTCCCACTAATAAATAATGAGACTCAAATCACAATTAGAGATATACGTACATGTTGAAAAGAAGAGTAACTTCAAGAAAATTTGAAATTTAATTTAAAAAAAAAAAGATAAAATTAGACCAGCTTAATTAGAATAACTAACAAATAAACATTCTTTTTCACTTTATTATTAATTTTTATTAATCTTCACAATTTATCCCTAGTCTGTTTACTCAACGTAACACTGTTGTAACGTTTTGATGAAGTCAGTTCCCAAGCTATGGTGTGTTAGCTATGATTCGTTAGCGTTTATGAAATACCTCACTAAAAGGGTATATTCTTTGAAGGATATCGCAATGAAAATGATGAAAACAGCTATCGTTACTGCAAGTGTTCTTGCTTCTGCCTCTATTTTTGCACAAAGTGCGGGCGTTAATGCAGGTGCTTCTGCCGAAGTAAATGTACAACCAGGTGGTCTTGTTAGTGGCGTAGCGAACACAGTCAAAAATACTGCACATACTGTAGGTAGCACAGCAAAACATGCGGGTCATGTTGCTGCTGACACTACAGTTAAAGCGACTAAAAAAACAACTGGTAAAGTGACTGAACTTTCTTCTAAAGCAGCAACAGGTACTAAACACTTAGCGACTGAAGCTGCAACAGGTACTAAACACTTGGCTACTGAAGCTGCAGTTGGTACTAAAAACTTTGCAACTAAAACAGCAACTGGTACTAAAAACCTAGCAACTGAAGCTGCAGTTGGCACTAAAAACTTAGCTACTAAAGCTGCAACGGGTACTAAAAACCTAGCAGTTGAAGCTAAAGCCGATACAAAAGCGCATGTAGATGCTGTAAAAACTAAAGTTGCAGAAAAACAAGCTGACCAAAAAGAATTTACTGCTGAAAAACAAGCTAATGCTCAAGCGCATGTAGATGCTGTAAAAACTCGCGTAGCTCAAAATCAAGCTGAGCAAAAAGAGTTTGTTGCAGACACTAAAGCGGATGCTCAGGCAAAGTTAAATGCAGCTCAACCAGCGGCAATCAATGCTAATACTGGTGTAAATGTTGGTGTTAACGTTGCTCCTGTCGGAATTAATGCAAGTGTAAATGCAGATGCGCAAGCGTCTACACAAAAAGCAGAAAAGAAATCTTGGATTAAAGGTCTTTTCGGTACTAACTAATACGTAATGCACAAAAAAGGGCGATTAATCGCCCTTTTTTATTTATTTAAAATCAATCATTCAGCTCATTTCAGTTAAAACTAAACCTGCACGTAAACCGAGCTTCACATTTGGATTTGGAAATAAAATCCAGACCTGATCTTGTTCAACAACATAATTACCAGAAGGTTGTGTCGCAATGATTTCACCTTTTGTAAAAGTCGAAAAATTCGGAGCTTCAGCTGATAAGTTCATCTGAAAATCTTCATCTTTTTTAATTAAAGAGTCCGATACTTTAAACACTCGAATTTTCGCTTTATTGCGTGCTGGTAAAACTTGCTCAGAAACGACATGACGAATAACTTCATCAATTGCCGCAAACTGACTCAAGTCATTTTGTCCAAATGGCAAAGCTTTGCCTAACTCTAAAGTTGCACTGGCTGCTTTAAAATTCTCACTGGTAAAATGCGTAAACGTTTTACCTATCGCATTGTGATACACCAAAGCATCTAAATTGGCCGCTTCAAGACTCGCTGTCAAATTCGCATCATAAGCATGCGTTTGATATGGAAACAAAGCAAAGGTTGGCAATAAAGAAGTGCGAATTGCGGTGTGCAAATCATAGTGATAACGTTTTGCTTGGTTTAAACTTTCTTGAAAGAAAGTCATGACAACTTGCTCTAAAACCTCAGCTCGCTTTGATTCTTCAGTTACTGGCAGAGTTTTATATCCACCACAAAACATTCGGTTCACATCGTCATGCACATAACGTTTACCTTGACGCATTGCATATGGGTTACCCAATACAAACAGCAACCTCACAGCAAGGTTTAAGCGTCCGGCAAATAAATCTGTGCAAAGATGAGACAACAATTCAATTGGTGCTGTTTCATTACCATGTACTCCAGCTGACAGTACGACGGCTTTGTCGTACTGTGCATGTGGCGTACATTCAAGAATTCCCTCACCTAACCAACGCCAAGAAAAATTATCTTGTTTTCCTTCACGTGTTGTAGGCTGCTCACCTTGTAAGGTTAATGCTAGAAAATCTTGCATGTCACCTCCTCCTTATTTTTGGAAAGGATAAACCGAACCCAAACCTAAAATTTTGGTCAGCTCATCGAGTGCCATACGGCTTTCCATCAATAAATGCGGATCAGCTAAATCTTCTTGAGCCAAACGATCACGATAATGTTTATCTACCCATTGATTAAGTGTGCCAAACAGTTGATCATTCATTAATACTTTTGGATTTACAGCATTTAACTCGGTTTCATTTAAAGCTACGCGTAAACGTAAACATGCAGGACCACCACCATTACGCATACTTTCACGTAAGTCATAAACCTGAATAGCATCAATTGGTGTACCCATCTGAACCATATCGTTCAAATAACCCCACACTGCCTTATTTTGGCGAGACTCTTCTGGTACAACAATGGTCATTCCACCATCTGGACGAGTTAAAATCTGGCTATTAAATAAATATGTTGCTACGGCATCATCAACGGTAACGCGATTTTCAGGAACTTCAATCGAGATAAAGTCTTCACCGATGCTTGCCATCTTTTGACGAATTTCAGCAAAAGCTTGATCTTGATTTAAGAATGCATGTTGATGATGAAATAAAACCTGTTGGTTGCTGACCGCAATCACATCATTATGAAAAACGCCTTGATCAATCACATCCGGATTTTGTTGAACAAAAACTGTATGTGCATCATCTAAACGGTGCAAACGCGCAATTGCTTCACTTGCTTCACGTGTCTGACGAGCAGGATAACGTTTTGGTCCTGGCAACCCATTATTTAAATGTTGTTGACCGTAAACAAAAACTTGAACCCCACGCTTGGCATAATCACCACCCAAACGATTGTGATTTGCTGCACCTTCATCACCAAACAAAGCCACTTGCGGCAATGCTTCATGGTGTACAAAATGACGTTCATTTTTAAAGATTGCTTGTAAAACTTGGCTTGTTGTTTCCGCTTCAATCGAACGGTGAAACTTATTATTTAAGTTCGCTGCGGTAAAGTGTACACGTTCATCTTGGCTATCTGCCGAAGGTGAAACTGTTGCCGCATTTGCAGTCCACATTGGCGAAGCGGAACTTAAAGATGATAAGAGTTCAGGTGAATGACGCATTGCTTGAGCAACAACACTAATGTCATCTCCTGTAAAACCCAAACGGCGTAACATTGGAACATGTGGACGCTCATGCGGAGCAAGTACACCCTGCTTCATACCCAAATCAGCTAAAGCTTTCATCTTTAGCAAGCCTTGTTTAGCTGCTAATTTTGGATTAGAGGCATTATTACGGTTTTTTGTCGATGCTTCATTACCAAACGACAAGCCCGCGTAGTGATGTGTTGGTCCCACTAAACCATCGAAATTTACTTCATATCCTTTCATTTTTCTTTCCCTAGTGTTTAAGGCAACACAATCCCTGGAGATAATTTTTCTGGTAAGGTTAAGCTGTCACTTTCAAGTGAAGCCATTGGCCAAGCACAATAGTCAGCGGCATAAAAGGCACTCGCACGATGGTTACCCGATGCCCCAACACCACCAAATGGCGCAGCACTTGAAGCACCTGTTAATGGCTTGTTCCAGTTCACAATACCGGCACGCGCTTCAATAAGTACTTGATCAAACAATTCACGTTTTGGAGAAACCAGACCAACAGACAAACCAAAGCGAGTTGCATTTGCAATTTTCAATGCTTCATCAAAGTTGTCATAACGTTGAATCGTCGTAAGCGGCCCAAAATATTCTTCATCTGGAATATCTGTCACACCTGTTACATCCACAATGCCTGGCGTAAGTAATGAACTGTCTTCTTGCTGACGCGTCATTGGCAATAAACTTTTTGCGCCAAGCTCAAGCAATTTTTGCTGAGCAAGCATCATGTTTGATGCGGCAACTGACGAGATAACGCCACCCATAAATGGTTGTTGTTCGTCGTTCCAACGACCAACTTTTAAGTTTTTAGCAACCTCAACAAACCGTTGAATAAATGCATCGCCTTCTGGGCCATTTTTTACCAAGATGCGACGTGCACATGTACAACGCTGACCCGCCGAAACAAAAGCAGATTGAATAGTAAGATTAACCACAGCATCAATATCGATAATTTCATCAATAATCAATGCATTATTGCCGCCCATTTCAAGCGCAAGAATTTTCTCAGGAGCACCTGCCATTTGTTTATGTAGGTGATAACCTGTGTTCGCACTTCCGGTAAATAATAAACCGTCAATTTCATGTGAAGCAGCTAACTCTTCACCAGTGGTACGACCACCTTGCACCAAGTTCATTACGCCATTTGGCAAACCTGCTTGCTGCCAAAGTTTTACAGTTTCTTCAGCAGTCCAAGGCGTTAATTCACTTGGCTTAAATACCACGGTATTGCCTGCAAGTAATGCAGGAACAATATGTCCATTTGGTAAATGGCCCGGAAAGTTATATGGACCGAAAACTGCAAGCACACCATGTGGACGGTGGCGTAAAGATGCCACACCATCAGCCATTTCAGTTGAGCTTTCACCAGTACGCTGGTGATAAGCACGAATTGAAATAGCAACTTTACCAATCATTGATTGAACTTCAGTTAACGTTTCCCAAAATGGCTTACTAGTTTCTTGGCTAATGACTTCCGCTAAGTGCTTTTTATTTTCTTCAAGCAAAGTTGCAAATTTTTCAACAATCGCTACACGCTCTACAAAAGGTAAACGTGCCCATGCTGGAAATGCAGTACGTGCCGCTTGGCAAGCTTGCTCAACATCAGCAGCAGTAGCCTCAGCACCCGACCAGACAGTTTGGTTATCAACTGGATTTGTTTTTTCAAATGTTGTGCCGCTGCCTTGTAACCAGACACCGTTTATAAATAAAGAGTTTGACATCAGGATACTTCCATTGGATTGAGTGATAGCACACGAACAACATGACCTTCTTGTACACCGAGGTTTTCAGCTTGTTCATGCGTTAAATTTATAGTGTTATCAACAAGATCAAGCTTCATCAGCATTGCGCGATAGTCATGATAATTATCATTAGCAACGAGATATTGGGTCTTACCGACCGCAGCTTCACTTGTAATTTTGACGTTTAATAACTGACTTTCTTTTACTGCGCGTAATTCATCAATATTGGCTTCAACCGTTGGGCCAGCATCAAAAATATCGACATATCCTTGATAGCGTAAACCTTCCGACTCAAGCACATGATAGGCAGGCAAAGTTTGTGGATGCATTTTTCCAATCACCTCTTGCGCATCTTTTGGCAAGAGATCTACATAGACTGGAAAACGTGGCATAAGCTCGGCAATAAATACTTTTTGCCCAATTCCGCTTAAATAGTCGGCAGTTGAGAAATCCATATTAAAGAAATGGTGACCAATCGCATCCCAAAATGGAGAACATCCATTTTCGTCTGAGAAACCACGCATTTCGGCAATTAATTTTTTCTCAAAATATTGCTTAAAGGCAGCGATAAACATAAAACGGATTTTCGATAAGAATTTACCGTTTTGGTTTTCACGACGCTCTGGGTCTAAAAATAATGTACAGAGTTCACTGCTACCTGTTCTGTCATTACTTAAAAACAAGGTTGGTAATGACTTATAAACATTTAATGCCTTTGAAGCATGTACTTGTGTTCCAACATGAAAGTTGTACCAAGGTTCCATGAGCCCTACAGCAACTTCAATTGCACTTAAACCAATAACACGTTGAGCTTCTGTATCTTCAAGAACAAATAAATAGCCTTGTTCACTTTTATGGACATTGCCATTTAAAGTATTGCGAGTACGTGAAATTCGAGCCGAAAGTGTATCCATATTTTGTGGCAAGGAAGTCAGGCCTACACCCGACTTACCTGCTAATTTATAAATATCTTCAAGGTCTCGAAACTCGGCATGACGGACAATCATCATGGCTAGCTTCCTTTTTTTTATTTAGCCAATTTTGCCAATGCTCTTTTTAAACGAGCAATCCCTTCATCAATATCTTGTTCAGGAATAATGAGAGACGGAGTAAAACGAACGACATCCGGACCTGCAATTAGAGCAAGTAATCCTTCCTCACCAGCCCAAGTCGTAATATCTTTAGCTTTTCCTGCATACTCAGCTTTTAATACGCAACCAATGAGCAAACCTTGACCACGAATTTCTTCAAAAATCTGATATTCAGCATTTAAAGTATTCAAGGCATCAAGGAAATACTGATGACGATGCTTCACACCCTCAAGAACTTCAGGTGTATTAATAAATTCGAATACTGCACCTGCAACCGCACTTGCTAACGGGTTACCACCGTAAGTCGTACCGTGTGTACCCACTGAAAAATGCGGAGCAAACTTATCGATTGTTAACATTGCACCGACTGGGAAACCACCACCTAGTGCTTTTGCAGTTGTAAGAACATCTGGAATAACACCAGTGTTCATGTAGGCATAAAGTGAACCTGTACGGCCTACACCAGTTTGTACTTCATCAAAAATAAGTAAGGCACCAAACTCATCACACAGTGCGCGTAAGCCTTTTAAAAATTCGATGTCAGCAGGAATAACGCCGCCTTCACCTTGTATCGGCTCAACAATAACCGCACATGTTTGCTCATTAATTACCGCTTTTGCTGCGTCTAAATCATTAAAGGCAACATGATTGATACCATTTGGAAGCGGTGCAAAGTCTTGTGAATATTTAGGTTGCCCGCCTGCTGAAACGGTAAATAACGTACGACCATGGAAAGCATTTTTAAATGCCACAATGCCACTTTTACCAGCAACACCACTGTCTAAACCCACTTTACGTGCAAGTTTTAGTGCCGCTTCGTTCGCTTCAGCACCTGAGTTACAGAAGAAAACTTTGTCTGCAAATGTATTTTCAGTGAGTTGTTTTGCAAGGCGTAGAACAGGTTCATTTGTATAACCATTGCCCACATGCCAAAGTTTTTTTGCTTGTTCTGTTAAAGCATTTACTGCCACTGGATGCGCATGACCTAATGCGTTTACTGCAATCCCGCCTGCAAAATCGATATATTCTTTATTTTCTTGATCCCAGATACGCGAACCTTCACCACGTACAGGAATGAAATTTGCCGGTGCAAAAACTGGAACCATCCAGTCGTTAAAGTTGCTTCGAGTTACAGAAATTGGCTGTTCCATGCTTACCTCAGTATTTATTTAATATATTCGATATCACTTAAATTTTAATAATTCAGAAAAAGGGACTGAACAAATAAACCCTATAACATCCTTTGTATTTGCTCAGACCACTTTTTCTAAAAGTAATTTCCGCAGATTAGCCTGGGAAAATACCACGCTCTTTACGAGCTTTTAAAATACGCTCACATGCCAAGATGTAAGCTGCTGTACGTAAAGTACAAGCGTTGCTGTTTGCTGTATTCCAAACGTCATCCATAGCTTGAACCATCAATTTGTCTAAACGCTCATTGATTTCTTCTTCAGTCCAGAAGTAGCTCGCCATGTCTTGAACCCATTCGAAGTAACTTACAGTTACACCGCCGGCGTTACATACAACGTCAGGTACTACAACAATGCCACGCTCAACTAATACGTCTTCAGCTTTAGGATAAGTCGGGCCGTTTGCGCCTTCTAAAATCAACTTAGCTTTAAGTTTTTGAGCACGCTCAACAGTGATTTGACCTTCCAATGCAGCAGGAACAATAATGTCAACTTCTGCTGTCCAGAAATCTTCATCAGCAATTGATTGCGCACCAGCGAAGCCGCCAATACCGCCTTGATTTGCATTTACGTGATCACGTAACGCTTCAAGATCAATACCATCAGCATTGAAAATAGTGCCTGTATGGTCTTGAACGTGTGTAACTTTCGCTTTTGATTCAACAAATAAGAAAGCAGCTTCACTACCTACGTTACCAAAACCTTGAATAGCGACTTTCGCACCTTCAATTGGTAAGTTGATTTTTGCAGCTACTTCACGACCTGTAACGAATACACCACGACCAGTCGCTTTTACACGACCTAAAGAACCACCTAAGTGAACAGGCTTACCAGTTACAACACCAGTTACTGTGTAACCTTGGCTTGTAGAATAAGTATCCATCATCCAACCCATAATATTGGCATTTGTACCAACATCCGGAGCTGGGATATCTTTTTGAGGCCCGATAATGTGACCGATTTCAGTCGTATAACGACGAGTCAAACGCTCTAATTCACGATTTGACAATTTACGCGGATCAACACGGATACCACCTTTTGCACCACCAAATGGCAAGTTCAAAACAGCAGTTTTAATTGTCATCCATGCAGATAATGCCATCACTTCGTTTAAATCAACATTTGGATGGTAACGAACACCACCTTTACCAGGACCACGAGACAAGTTGTGTTGTACGCGGTAGCCTTCAAAGTGCTGGATAGAACCGTCGTCCATTACAATTGGCACGTCTACAATAAGTGCACGTTTTGGACGTTTTAAAGTGTCGATAAACTCAGCTAAGTGGTCTAAGTACGGAGCAACACGGTCAATTTGTGCCAAGTAAGTTTGCCAAGCATCGCTGTGTTCGTTTACGTATGAAAGATCTGACATCTTTTTTCCTATATACCTTCATAGACTCAGATTTGATAAATCTGTAATCTTTATTATTTAGCAACTAAAACCCTGAAATAACAGTGCCTTAGTTTGTTTACTAAATCTTTTGCTCTTCTAAAGCATCAGATTTTTTAAATTCCATTTGTTGGTACTAAAAGTACGATCTACTTTTATATACCGATATCTTTTACAAGTTTTCTTTTGTCTAAATTGCTGTTTATAAAGAGAGTTTTATAAAAGCAAAAAACTAGCCACAACCCACTAAAACCAGCCGGCTGAAATATGAATACAAAAGAAGTGACATAACCGTTTGGGAGTTAAAAAGAACTATGATTTACAAAAACCATGAGTCCATAAAATTTTTTTGACTAATCGATAGATCCCTCCATTAGTCTTTTTAAAATAAACTTTGTTCAATAATCCTACAGATTAATTATTTCCACACATACTGCTTAAAATTAAGCTGCAACATAGATATAAAATCTTCCAATAAATATAGCATAGAGCAAGCTCATTTAGAACATTTTAAAATAAATAAGCAGAGAAAAAATAATCAAATCGAACTAACATTTATAATAAAAAAACAACAAATATTAAAAAATCCTTAACTCTAATAAAAAAAAATTATAGAAAATAAACTTCCATAAATATAAAAAATGTAAATATTTTTAATCATAAATAACAATTGGTTATAAAATTCAATCTTTTCAAAAACCATCAAAAAATTATCTATTCTCCACATTAAATCCATATTAATCCTATTCCACCCTGCTATTCTAAAAAACTAAAAACACCACCTTATTAAATAACAAGACTAAACAGAGACTTAATCAAATATTTATAATAAATAAATATTAATAAAAATCCAATAAATGGTGAATTTATAAAACAACATTTGTTTCCATGATTAAAAATAAAAATTCATTTTTAAAAAAAATATATAGAATCCATCCTTTTTAATTTCCTCCAGACCATAAAAAAGGCCCCAAATGGGACCTTTAGACTATGCTTGTAAAAGCATACAACGCCTAGCTCTGTACCACATCTTTCTTATGATAAAAAATGAAGTAGCTCGCATAACATAAAAGAATAAAAACAATACAACAGATAAAGCCAACTTGCATCGAAGGATCGACCACCATACTAATGCAAGTAACAGCACAGAACAGACCACCGACAATTGGAGTCAAAGGAAATAAAGGAGCAGCAAAACGTAAATCTTTTGCAGTTTTCCCAGATTTATACCACTGTCTACGGAAATTAAATTGAGATACGCAAATTGCAATCCAAACAACCACCATGGTAAATGCAGCAACACCCAATAAATTTTTAAAGATCGTCTCAGGGGCAAACTGCTCTGAAAGCAACCCAGGTATTGCACCAAACATCGTCACAGTAATGGCAACAATCGGTGTTCCTGAAGGAGTAAGCTTTGAAAATATTTTTGGTAATTGGTTTTTTACTGAAAGTGACCACATCATACGTGAAGCAGCAAATAAACCAGAATTGGCAGCTGAGAGTAAAGCCGTAATGATTACAAAGCGGATAATATCTTCCGCATAAGGAATACCAATGTAATTAAACACAGTCACAAAAGGGCTATTACTTACTTCGTTTGCATTCAAACCTGCAAGCTCGAATGGCAATAGCGAAGTAATCACAACAATGGTACCAACAAAGAAAATTAGTAGACGCCAAATGGCGGCATTAATCGCTTTTGGGACTGTCTTTGCAGGATTTTCAGTCTCACCAGCCGCCACACCAATTAACTCTGTACCCGAAAATGCGAAATTAACGATCAGCATAGTTGCAAAAATTGGAAATAAACCGTGAGGGAACCAACCATGTGCTGTCAAATTACTAAATAATGGCGCTGTCTCATGCCCTTGGTACGGGATAAAACCAAAAATTGCCAGCAACCCTAAACCAATAAAACAGATAATCGTGATAACTTTGACAAGTGCCAACCAAAATTCAGACTCGGCAAACAATCGAGTTGAACTCACATTCAGAATAAAAACTAGGGCACCAAAACACAGAGTCCAAGCCCAAACAGAGGTAGTTGGAAACCACTCCTGAACCAGTAAAGCCGCAGCGGTAAACTCAGTCCCCAAAGTGGCAGTCCAAGTTAACCAGTACAGCCAAGTAATCATATATCCTGTGCCTGGACCGATATAACGGCGGGCATATTCTCCAAAAGAACCCGATTCAGGTACATGAACTGCAAGCTCACCGAGGCATAGCATTACGGTGTAGGCGATTAAACCACCCAAAAAATAAGAAATAATTGCCCCGATTGGGCCTGCTTGAGAAATTACATCACCAGAACCTAAAAAAAGACCTGTACCTATGGCACCGCCAAGGGAGATCATCACCAAATGTCGAGTACTCATTGCTCGTTTCAAAGGTGCAGAACTTCCATGTTGCGATGCATCATTATTCCGATAATTTAATGATTGCATATAAAAAACTGTAACGACAATTTAGTAAAAAATCATTTTAGGATAAAAAAATAAATATGCAATTATCTTTGAATAGTGAATTTATTTTAAACAACCTACCACCACATAAATAACATATAAATAAAAAACAAATACTTATTAAAATTTAAAGTTATAGTTGTATTTTAATTAGCCTTAGATCATTTATTTACTTTATATCTAAACAAAGGCCATTTACTTTAAAGCATGATATTTTTTCACCTAATTTATAATGCTTGTATTTAATACTCCAGACATCCACAAAACAAACACATCATTTATTTAAATAATGACTTTGAATTTAATATACAAATAAATTAATGAAAAAATATTTTTTAAGCAAAAAATAAAGCCCAAATCTTTAGACTTGAGCTTTATTTAACCACCAGAAAGGTTTAATAGGTGATTGAGATCATTTGTTCAGTAGGCTTGATTGAACCTTCTATAAATTCACACATCCCATGTTCATCACAAGATAAATTTAATTGTTTATAGCTAATTGCAAAAAAGTCGGAATATTTTTTGATTACAAACGGACTCATGTCAGATGTTAAAGGCTCGTTGCTCTTGAACAATTTAATGACTTTACGATCATTCATCCCTAACAAATAAGTTTCATTATTTAATTCAATGTGCACTACACCAGTGTGTTCAGCCACAATTGGAATCAAATAAGACTTATTTGCCAACAGAACATCTAGAGCATAACTCTCAAACTTTGAATTAATGAGGTTGAATACCAAAATTGAATTAAAGCTATTCTGTAATCCCTCTTTATAACTCACCTCTTGCTGAGTTTGTTGTACCTTAATACCCAGTTTTTGGAAGTCTAAGTCAGTTGCCTGCTTTGCTTTCATAAGGCTACGGGTAATAGCCTGTTTAAGGGGATTATCAAAATAACGTTCATCTAGCTGAAAATCATTTTGGCGTAATATCTTTAACAACATGTCGTCATGATGCGAAAGAACATGTGCAAGTACATTACGGAAATAAAATTTACTTTGTTTTTTGACCTTACGAACCTGTTGATAGAAATAAATTTCGTCAAACTCATGCTCAATAAAATCATGCAATAAACTTGAACTTGCTAATACTGACAATGCTTCATGACCAGTAAATGGCAAATGAATCGTATGTAAGTTTGGCAATAGCTCTTTTATTTTTAGGTAATGTTCGCGGTCAATCGAGAAATAAGGGTCATAAACAATGACGTATTCACGCGCTGCATCCACATCTTGCAGCTGGATCTGCATGTCTTTGTTTGCTACCGCATCAAAAAACTCAGCATAGCGTCGATCTTCGACATGGTCAGGATCAATTGAATATTGAGGCACAAATGCAATCACACGATTCATATTCAATAAATTAGAATATTTGATTGCTGCATAGCCGCCCATCGAACCGCCATAACCCACAATATTTTTAAAACCCTGAAGAATAGGCGAAATTGTTTTCGCCAGCTCAATCATGCTCGCTTGAGGAAACCATGATTTTTGTTTTGGCATTATCCCAATAACATTGTATTGGTATTTAATTAGGGACTTTTCAGCATTGATAGATAAGCCACTCGCTCGGGTAATCAAATCGCCAAAAGAGAGAACCAATGTATTAGAATCGCCTGGTAAAAAAATGGCTCTAATGTGTTCGTCTTCAAAAATAATTTGCTTATCCATGCTCACACCGAAAGAAAATTTGCTCCCACATACAACGTCAAAAATGAAACAAAATAGGTGTTTTGCCAATTTATGATTGCGGAGTATCTTATTTTATAGATGCCAGTCAGATTAAAAAGCGCAAAATATGACACAATCCTTACATCCTGCCGCTCAAAAAGGCTTCAGCTCAGCTGCTGAACTGTATCAGCAAGTTAGGCCTAATTATCCCGCAGAAATAGTGAGTTGGCTGCAAAATTGCCTCCAAATACAGGAAAACTCTACTGTTATCGATCTTGGATCGGGTACTGGCAAATTCTTACCCTACTTAAAACAAACACATGCAGATATTATTGCAGTTGAGCCAATTGGCGAGATGTTACAGCAGCTTCAACACGTTTATCCTGATATCAAAACATTACAGGCTTTTAGCCATTCTATTCCTGTAGCAGATCATAAAATTGATGCCATTATTTGTGCGCAATCTTTTCATTGGTTTGACAACATAGATACCCTAACAGAAATGTATAGGATATTAAAACCACAAGGACATTTAGGGCTGGTTTGGAATCAACGCGATGAGCGTACGGACTGGGTCAAAGCTTTAGCTGATTTTCTACTTCCACTTGAAGGAGATACACCTCGTTATCATAGTGAAAAGTGGAAACGCGTATTTGAACAACAAGATTTATTTGTGTTTGATAGTCTACAAACGTTTACACAGTCACAACGAGGTAGCGTCGAACAAGTGGTGAGCAAGCGATTACTCTCAACAAGTTTTATTGCTGCAATGACTGAAAAAGATCAGTTACAACTCAAAGCACAGTTCGAAAAAATTGTTTATGATTTTACGGGATTAGGTCCTCAAGATCAGATTGATTTTCCATATGTTACGTATGCATATCACTTTCAGAAAAGTACGTTACCCGTTAAATAATTAGTGAATAGGTTTGGTTGAAAGTTATGAAGAAGAAAACACCTCAGGTCATATTAATGTCTTTGCTTTGCTCTAGCCTATTTCTTACTGCTTGTAAAAAAGCGGATGAGCCTGCTAAGACGGAGCAACCTTCTGCCACCTCATCTACCGATCAGGTTTTAGAAAAACTGAATGAAAGACCTATTAAGACTTTTCCAGCAACTGCTGAGGATGCACACGATATTGCGCTACTAGAGGACTATGACCGCCGCTTTACAGAAATGAGTGACGAGATGGAAAGCGAATTAGCAAAAATGCATGAAGCTGGAACCCTCACTACAGAGTTTGAGCAACAACGTACTCTTGATAATGTGCGCTCTTCTCTGACCATGCTAAAAGATTTGGATTTAAACACTGAACAAGGCCGTTATATACAAGGCCTACTCTACCAATATTGGGAAAACCAAGAAAAACACTTGAGTGACAAACACGCGACTAAAGATGAGCAGGTCAATGATCTTGCAGACTATTTACAAGCACAAAACCAATTAAAATATTGGAAAGCATCGCAACAGAAATAAGTACTACTACATTCCTTAATAAAAAGCCTTCATATTTATGAAGGCTTTTTTAAATTATATATTTTGCTTTTCAACCCAATGAATAGATTGCACACGAAATAGTTCACAAGCACCATCACCGGTATCAGTTGGTGTAAGCGATGATTTCCAAACTAGATCTTTATCTTTAATTTCGACAAGATCACCTTTGAGATAGACCAGATCTCCACGTTTTACCTGTTTAATCTGTTGGGCGATTTGCGGGTTCGCAGGAATGATGTGCATGTTAGACACCATTTGCATCGCCTGATCTGCTGGAACAGGTAATTTAGGAATTTTCCAGTTTAGATAACGGTCATATTGTTTTACTGAAATATGACGTGCAATCTCAGGCTGAGCAAACAAACCCCAGCTTACCGCATAGTCAATAGGTGAAAACTTAGCTTGTTCATCATTTTGATAAACTTTTGAACCCAAGATTCTGAAATTTCCCTGAAAAGGCTGTAATACTGAAATAGACTGGTCCTTTTCAACAGGGTTCAAACCGTGGGCAATATTATATTCACTTGAGGTCGATGCAAATGCTGAACCCATACTAATAGCAGCCAGCAAGCCCATCATTAAACGTTGTTTTTTCATCGCTTTATACCTCGAATATTGCTAGATCAAATTAAATAGATCTTCAATTTATAGTAGTCGCAAGCCATGAAAAAAATATCGGAATTTAGTAACAATACAGATTAATTTCGTCTATTTTTGTGCACTCAAAATTAAAATTTAATCTTCAAAATCCACTCTTAAAGTTTCAAAACGAACCTTTCCTTGTTGCACAGCTTGTGCAATTGCCTGTTGGCCTTTGGTTAGCCTTGCCCCACCGCTTTTTACATCAAGTAAAATAATATTAATGTCTTCTGCCGTTCCATCACCATCTCGAAAATCGGTGTATCCATCAAAAATAATATAATCCACCGGATCGCCCATGAATTTTGCATCGCTCGGTAGATACTGAAATTCTGGCAAAATGGGAGCGAATTGTTCTGCCATTTTCCCTTTCAACACCGCACGACTTGTATTCACGCTTCTCTTTTGTGCTTGAGTCAGAGCTTGTTGGTGCTCCAATTCAAGTTCAGCAATATATTGCTCATATTCAGCCTTAATTCGGCCATTGCGAGTATTTGATAAAATAATAGTAGTGATAATAATACCAATACCCGCTCCAATTAGCATGGCAAGCCATACAGACATAAACTTTCCTTAACAAGCACAAATCAACATTGCAGATCTAATCATATCTAAAATAACGAAACAGCTTAAACTTTTGTCAAATGCGGTCATCTCCTTCACATAAAAAGATGCTAAGGTATAAAACATAAACAAAATGTGCTGCTGAAAATAATTGGATTTATGAAAACGATACTTATTGCAAATCAAAAGGGCGGATGCGGAAAAACCATGACGGCCATTACGTTGGCAACGGCATTGGCACAAAAAGGATATAAAGTAGCATTAGCAGATTCCGATAACCAAAAATCGGCTTTACAGTGGTTAAAACAACGCCCTGATACCGTCGCAACGATTCAGAGCTTAGACTGGCGTCATGAAAAATCAATTGGTGATGCGCCTAAACATCTGGACTATTTAATTATTGATGCACCTGGTGCACTTTCAGGTGAACACGCTGAACAACTCATCAGCGAAGCTCATGCCATTATTACTCCACTTCAGCCTTCATTTTTTGATATAGACAGTACTCGTCGCTTTTTAAAGCATTTACAAGATATTAAACGTATTCGTAAAGGCAAAGTACAAATTTTACTTCTTGCTAATCGTGTAAAACCGAACAGTGCAAGTTCAAAAGATATTCAACAGTTTTTTGAAAAAATTGAACAAGAACCTGTTGCATGGATTTCTGAACGCAGTGCTTATGGTAGCCTAGCTATGCAGGGTTTAAGTGTTTTTGATAAACCACAAAAAAACTTTATTAGTATTCAAGATCAATGGCAACCCGTTCTAAACAAGTTAGTTGAAGACAAAGCTGAGTGGTTTTAAGTAAATTTTAGCTTCTAAAAAGAGTTGTATAAGGTTCTTTACATTACGGCCTTAAAATTTGCCTCAGGTTATTTTTCAGTTAATATGACTTTATTCTACGTAGAAAATTAGAGAAATATTGTTCGTGCATCCATACGCTCCTAATTTACAGCGCGTTTTATTGTTTGGGCTGTTTTTTATTTTGATTTTTTTAGGATTTAATATCCTGAAATACTTTATTGTTCCTGTTCTTTGGGCTGCCATCATTGCTTATATGACTTGGCCTATTTATTTAAGAATTCAACGTTTTTTTGGAGAAACCCGTAATACTTTAAATGCAACACTAATGATTAGTCTGGTCATTTTGGTTGTTGGCATACCTTTTACATGCGCTATTTTTATTTTGCAGCATGAAGGCCGAAACTTATATTTTGACTTACAACGTCAGGTTTTTTCGGGTCATTTAAGCGTTCCTGATTTTATTCGTGATCTTCCTTTTGTTGGAAAAGAAATTTCTCGCACACTCAATGAGTTAAATAACGATCCTAATAGTACCATTCAGAACATTGCAGCTTGGGTACAAAGCCATTTAAGTTATGGTCGTGTGCTGCTCGGTGAAATTAGTAAAAATATTGTCAAACTTGGCTTTGCAGTATTTAGCCTCTTTTTCTTCTACCGTGATGGACAACTGATTTTGTCTCAGGTGAGCAAAGCTTTAGAAATGGTCATAGGCCTTCGTGTTCATCACTATCTTGATACGATTTCTGAAACGACTCGTGCCGTAGTCTACGGTGTTGGTTTAACTGCAATTGCTCAAGCCGTTTTAGCTGGATTAAGTTATTTCGTAGCGGGCGTACCAAACCCAATGGTACTCACCATTGCTACTTTCTTATTGGCTCTAATCCCATTTGGCACTCCAATCTCCTATTTAGGCGTCGGCTTATGGTTGTTCTCTCAGGGACAAACCATGGAAGCAATTGGTGTAATTGTATGGGGTGTGGTGATTGTTAGTAGCTCAGATAATGTGATTCGCCCGCTTGTTATTTCCGGTGCTACTAAAATTCCATTCCTATTAATTATGTTTGGTGTGTTAGGTGGTATTGCGAGTTTCGGTTTGGTGGGATTATTTATTGGACCCGTGATTTTAGCTATTTTATTGGCGATTTGGCGTGAATGGTTACATGAAACCATTGAACCTGAACCTATGCCTAAAACGACCATGATTTATGATTCTGATAATGAATCTTCCAATCATAAAGAGTGACATACTTATTTAATTTAAAAATGTTTCAAGATACAAAGTGACTATTTAAATTAACTTGTAGGCTAAGCCTTCCTTTGTTTGAATCTAATAATCAGACATATATATTTATAAGGGCATCCAACCATGCAGACTTTTAATAAAATTGGCGCAGTCTTTGCGCTTACAGCTTTTTTTGCAGTCGGCTGTAGTTCAGTCACAAAAACTGTATCCGACACAGCTCACTCATTAACCACAATGCATACGAAAAAAGTGGTTGATGTAAATGAAGTTACCGCAAATGGTATTGGTAAAAAAATAGGTACCATTAGCTTTCAAGATAGCGACAAAGGTTTAATTATTACCCCTGCTTTAGCTGACTTACCTAGCGGTACTCGTGGTTTCCATATTCACGAAAATGCCTCTTGTGCTCCTGCTGAGAAAGATGGAAAACCTGGTGCTGCTTTAGCTGCTGGTAGTCACTACAATCCTAACCAAGCTCCTCATCATGGTACGCCAACGACTGGCCATTTAGGTGATCTGCCTGCTTTAGTGGTCGATAATACTGGTGTTGCAACAACTGCTGTGATCGCACCTCGATTGAAATTTGCAGATATTCAAGGCCGAGCGATCATGATTCATGCGGGTGGAGATAATTATTCAGACTCTCCTCTGCCTCTCGGCGGTGGCGGAGCACGAATTGCATGTGGCGTGATTAAATAATTTATCTGTTTATTAAATTGTGGGTATCTAAAAAGATATCCACAATTTTGTTAATTTATTGATCACTATAACTTGGTTTAAGCCTAATAAAATCTTAAAAAGTGACTGACTTTTGTAGATAAAAAGAATAATATTTTTGAAGTAATAAAAATTTAAAGTTACATACTGCTTTCTCACGTATTCTCTAATTTAGAACAAAAGCCGTGAATTATTTGACCCAGATATTTAATAGTTTTAAGACAAACTCGATTTTAATTTATTGCCTGCAAATTCTGATTGTACTCACAGGCACAACTTTAGGTTTACTTTCACTAGGTCATAACGAGCTGATTGTTCCTGTGACTTTAGGAGCAATTGCAGCAGCGTTAACCGACTTTGATGACCGTTTAAGCATTCGATTACGCAACTTAGTCTATGTCTGCCTGCTATTTTTTACAGTCAGTAGCATTCTTGGATTTCTCGCTCCCTACAAAATTTTCTTTATTCTCTATCTCTCAATTTCTAGCGCTTTTTTCATTTTATTAGGGGCTTTAGGGCAACGTTATGCCACGATTTCGTTTGGCACTATTTTGCTTTCCATCTATAGCATGTTCGGTTTAGGAGAATATGCTCATTGGTATCAACAACCTACCTACTTTGTTTATGGAGCTTTATGGTACGGTTTCACCTCTATTTTGTTTTTTATTATTAAACCTACACTACCCTTACAAGATAAACTCTCACAAATTTTTAAAGAGATTTCTGTTCTACTGCAAGCCAAAGCACGTTTGTTTGATCCAGACAATAAAGAGAATGTAGAACAACTCTTATATGAACTGTCCTTACAAAATACACAAGTGGCTCAAAGTCTGAATCAAATACGCAGTTCCCTACTCACTCGGCTAAAGGCTTCACGGGTGAGTAATAAAAGTATCTATTGGCTAAACCTGTATTTTTTTGCGCGAGACATTCACGAGCAAGCCACCTCTAATTATTTACATTACGAACATATTCAACAGAACTTTAGCCGTAGTGATCTTATTTTCCGTTTCCAAAAAAATCTGCGCCTACAAGCACAAGCTTGTCAGGACTTAGCCCAATGTATTTTATATAATCGGCCATCTCAGCCTTCGCAAGAAAGCCAGACAGGATTAAATCACCTAGAGAGTTCTTTAAAGGACTGGATACAACAACATCCACAAAATTTTGAAGTTAAAAATTTAAAACTCATTTTTGATAATTTAAAAGGAATGCATGAACAGTTTGAACAACTGCAATATGCACAGCCCTTCCCTGAAAATAATACCCAAACAAGGCAAGAGCACTTAAATTTACTTGATGATGATATTCAAGGATTTTCAGATCTGATCTTGAAACTTCGGCAACAGCTTACCCCTCAATCTGCATTGTTCAGACATGCGATACGAATTGCAGTCGTTTTCGCTGCGGGTTATGCCATTTCCTTATTACCTTTCGCTCAGCATGGCTACTGGATTTTACTGACCAGTTTATTTGTTTGTCAGATTACCTATTTTGCGACTAAAAGCCGCCTTAAGCTCCGAACAATTGGGACATTAATCGGTGTCTTACTAGGAATACCAATCTTATATTTTGTACCGAGTATTGAAGGTCAGTTAATCATTACGATTATTTGTGGAGTATGCTTTTTTTACTTACGGCAAAAGAAATATGCTTTGGCCACTCTTATGGCTACCCTCATGGTGCTATTAATTTTTAATTTAAAAGGTGCAGGCTACAGCATTATTTTACCTCGCCTGATAGATACGCTATTAGGCTGTTTTATTGCATGGCTCGCGGTAAGTTTTATATGGCCTGATTGGAATTTTCGCAATATTCCTAACAATATTAAGAAAAGCAGCAAAGCGACACTCGACTATTTCAATGTAATTGTTGAGCAATACCAATATGGCAAAAATCAAGATATAGAGTACCGTCGAATTCGTCGTGCGGCCCATAATGCTCAAATTGAGCTATCAAACATGATCTCAAGCTTAAGTGCCGAGCCTAATCCTAATCCAGAGCTCATTCATTATGCTTTTCGTTATTTGGTTTATAGCCACAGTCAACTCAGCTATGTGGCAGCATTAGGCAGTCAACGACAAAAAATTGATGAAGAACAAGTTTTACAATTATTACTGCGTTGCCAGCAAATCCTTAGTCAAAGCGTACTTGGGCAGTCACTACCCGACAACACACATATTGAGCAAACATTGCAAGAAATTCGAGGCCTAACCACTCATGAACAACTTTCCGAGAAATATACATTAGTCTTGAAACAAATCAGTTTATTATTAGAAACATTACCAGAATTGCTAATGCTTAAAGACAAACTTTTAGAGCAAGAAATTAAATAGCTATAACACTTTATTGAGGATAAAAATGTACTTTCCAAAGATATATAAATTTCTTTGTGCCACTTTTTTATTGCTGAGTAGCACATCATATGCATTTGAAATAAATGATTTAAAAAAGATTATAGAGTGTCAATCAGATCAGGAAACTTATACCAACTTTGCTTCTGAATATGATGAAAATTTATCAGCACTTGGTTTTAAAAAAGTTGATGATCCAGAGCAACCGTTCATCTATTTATATAAAACAGCTCAGCCCATTCAATTATTTGGTATTAAAACTCATGAAATTGCTTTGGCGGGTCAAGGCATAGTAGCCGTTTTCCGAAATGCAAATGTTAATCAACTTTCGAAAAAATTTGATATACCTCAACATCCAGACTTTAAAACATTACCTTTTTTTAGAGGTGTTCGCGCCGTCAAGACAGAACCTGCAACAGCAGATTCTTTTACTGTTTATCATAATCTCAACTTATCAGAAATGACCGGAAAAAGTCCGATGACATTATTAGGTTGTACCTATGAAACAGACCGCGAAGAAATGGAAAAAATGTTAAAAGAATAGTTAAAAAAATACCGGAATATAAATTCCGGTATTTTTAATTTAATCATTTCCTTGAAGCTTTCTTTCTTGCATTTCTTGCTTTAAAACATTTCGTGGTTGGGTAAACCAGAGCGCAATAAATGTAAAGGCAGATAATGCAAAGGCCCACAAATGAAATTGAGTATAGAGATAACGTACCAGCTCGATCATGGCAAAGAAACTCATCATCAGCAGCATCGAAACGGCTGCCGCAACAGTTCCTTTTGATACTTCAGATGACATCAGTGCAAAGCGGTACAAAACTGAGAAACTAATTCCTTCACCAAAGCAAATTAATGTCATGCCTGTGAGTAAACAAGGAATTAAATAGGTTTGCCACACTACACCTAATATTAAAATGAGTGTGCCAATCAGCATGATAGGTAAACCGATCATGACCGTTTTACCTAAAGACAAGCGATCAATAATTTTAATTAAAACAATATTCCCGATAATTAGACCCAGAAATACCGGAAATTGAGCTAAACCATATTGCACACTCGTTAGCTTCAATTCATCTACCAAAATAATTGGAGATAAGGCAATCCAAAGCATTAAAGGCATACCCACCAAAGGTAAAGCAAGGCTTAAACCTAAAAAGCGGTGATTACTAAATACCTTTTTAAAATCATCGAAAAGATAGCTAAAAGGTTGCTTGGTAACACTGACCTGCTGATTTGGCATTTGTTTTTTTAAACCTACCCAACTGAGTAATGCCAATACAGCGATGGCTACAAAGCCCCAGTGCCAAGACACATAATCAATTAAGAAAGCACCGAGTACGGGTCCCAACAAAGGTGCAAGCAATGAAATATTTGCCATGAGTGCCATGACTTTAATTGCATCACGTTCAGCAAAACTCTCTTGAATAGCAGCATAACCCACTGCTGAAATTACACTTAAACCAATACCTTGTAAAAAGCGTAATGTCAGAAAGTGTTCCATTTGTCGGGTTAATAAAATTAAAAAACAGCATAAGGCGAAAAATAAGACACCAGTCAAAAGTACTTTTTTACGCCCAAGACGATCTGACAAAGGCCCAAGTAACCATGCAACCGAGGCACCGCCTAATAGGTAAAATGACATTGAAGAAGGTGCCCAAGTTGCACTTACACCAAAATCGTCAGTGATTGCCAACATTGCTGGCTGAATCAGGTCATTACCAATATAAACCGCAAATTCAAATAGCACTAAGGCCAAAGGAAACATCAACGTTGTACGGTTCAACGTTGTCGTTTGAATATTTTTCATGAGTTGTACACTTCAAAATAGCGGCCATATGTCTCTACAACTACATATAAAATAGGATGTAGTCATGATGATGACAGTATGGTCAATCAATCTTTAATTAAGTTTTTATATGCCGTGAGAGTGCATGTTTAGAATGTGAAACACCGTATTCACAGGGTGTCTAAGAATAGAAAAATTATATGGCGTGAGATTTGATAATTTTTACCAGTTGGCATAATTACCGAGCGCAACAATAGCATTTTTTGAATTGCTCAGCAATCGGACAATTATAAGAAGTTTAAATCTTATTTTTTTACCCACAGCCATACTTTTTTTATTGTGAATAACCTTAAAGTTATCCACATCTATAATAAAAATTAATCATTAAGGACAAGGATTAACTTGGAAATCTGGGGTTTCCTGCCCTTTCGTACATTGATAACTTTGCTTTTTATTCACAATTTTCCAGACTTGCTGGTCTCGCTTTAATAAATATTCCGTACGAACTTTTGTTATCGCATCTTCACTAGGATCTGTCTGTAAAATAGTAACTTGAGCATTCGAGGGATCATCGGCAGCATTCATTTGCTGTGAAATATCCAAATTACTTGCATCATTTAGAAGATCTGGTTGATCAAGTAATACTGCTTGAATCGGGCTATCAGCAAGTTGAGCAGAAGAATTTTTAGCTGGAGCACAAGCTGTTAGCACTGCTAAGCTAAAAACAGTCAGCAAACTCATTTTTCTCATATGTAATCTCTTAGTCCTACTCAAACTTAATGCTAAAGCTCATAAACAGTTTTTTCCGTAGTACTTTGTAAAATAAGATTAAAGTTATTGATATTATTCATCTAAATTTATTTCACAATTCGAGTTCCTATTTAATTATTGATTTTTAATCAAGAATATTTTTCCAATTCATGCATTTTTCTATAAGAGTAAATTCCGTAGAGTAGATTTCAAATTTAGGAATTTAATTAGAGTAACTCCCATGAGTAAGATTTTAGTCATTAACGGCGCCAAACAATTTGCACATTCAAATGGTGAATTAAATGACACATTAACCACACTGGCAACCTCACATCTCACCGAACTCGGACATGAAGTTCAAGTGACACGTGCCGATAGCAACTACGATGCAGAAAATGAAGTTGAAAAATTCTTATGGGCTGACGTGGTGATCTATCAAATGCCAGGTTGGTGGATGGGTGCTCCTTGGACTGTAAAAAAATATATTGATGATGTATTTACTGTGGGTCACGGTTCACTCTATGCAAACGATGGTCGTAGCCGCTCTGATGCCGCAAAAAAATACGGTTCAGGCGGTTTAATTCATGACAAGAAATATATGTTGTCATTAACATGGAATGCCCCGATGGAAGCATTTGATGATGCAGATCAGTTTTTCCATGGCGTAGGTGTTGATGGTGTTTATTTACCCTTTCATAAAGCGAATCAGTTTTTGGGGATGAGCACATTACCGACTTTTATTGTAAACGACGTGATTAAAATGCCTGACGTTGATAGTTATGTTGAAGAATATAAAACCCACTTAAATTCTGTATTTGCAGCAGCCTAATAAGGAAAAATACATGCTTACTATTATTGCGGAAATTCGTACTAAATCGGGTGGACAGCATCGCCAAAATGTATTGGATGCCTTTCAAAAAATCATTCCTACTGTTTTAGCGGAAGATGGTTGCCATGGCTATGAGCCTTTGATTGACCATATATCAAATGCCAGTTTCCAAACCAAAGAGCCTGACACGATTGTGATGTTAGAAAAATGGGCAAGTGTTAGCCATCTTGAAGCACATCTGGCTACACCTCATATGCAAGCCCATCATGCAGCAGTTAAAGATGATGTAATTGATGTCAAAATTAAAATTTTAGAAAGTGGCGTATAATTTAGCCCATAAAAAAAAGACGATATATTTATCGTCTTTTTTTGCTTAAGAACAAAGTTGTGTTTGGAAACCTCTAGAGCCTTTCCCTCTCGCACATTGATAGCTCTTTTGCTTATTTTGCAATTGCCACTTTTCATCAACCAATTTAAATGCATACTCTGTTCGGATTGCAGAAACAGAGTCGTCCATTAAACCTGTTTGAATGACAGTAATACGAGAAACAGTTGGTGATTCCACACGGTTAAACACTTGCTGAACTGAGGTATTATTGTACTCTTTTACAATCTCAGGTTGAGATTTAAGTACTTGTTGCATTGGGGTTTCTGAACCCACAAAAGGTATGAATTTACTGGTTGTCGCACACCCAGTGAAAAGTCCAGCACAGAGAGCTGAAATTAAAAATAAACGTTGCATTTTTATCACCAAAAACAAAAGCCATAGCTTTATGATGCTATGCCTTGGTCGGTTACTCTATAGAAACTATGTAGTTCTAAAGATGACTAATCACTTAAAGATCAAATAATTTATCCTGTTCACCCAACCTTAACGGCATTCGTTTGATAAAATTAATTTCTATTACACATAACAAATAGGATCATCCATGCAACTGACTTATGCAGGGCAAGTTTTCTTGGTAGTCGTTGCAATTTTAATGGTCTGGTCGTTTGTGCTTACCAAGTTTTGGGTCAAGCGTTTAGCAAAAAATCGTAAAAGTAGTAAGTTTGAATTTGCATATTTATTTGCAGTTGTTTTTAGTATTAGCGCTTTATTTTTCCCTTTTACTTATTGGGTTTCACAAGCAATATACGGTTTAGCAACCAAGCCAAGTTATGATGCAACTGTAGTGAACTATACCTCTGAATGGGTTGATACTGAACGTACAGACTCCAATGGGCGTAAATATAAAACTCAAACTCTCATGCACACCGCTCAGGTTCAGTTCAAAGATAATCAAAACAAAACACTAACTTTAGATAACTCTGTCCGCTCTGGTGATGTGCCTGTAGTTGGTGAACATATTACAGTTGTTTATGAATCTGGTGATCGCACCGCGCAAGAAAAGAGTTGGCGAGCAATTCTATTGTTTGCAGCCGCCTTATTTATGTTGTTTATTTTAGGTTATGTATTGCTCATGATTATTGCCTATAGCCTCAATCGGAACATGGAACCCTACAAAACATTTGCTAGCATTTTAATTTTTAGAGTAACGCTTCCGTTAGGCACAACGGCGATGTTTGCAATGTTGTCTTATTCTATTTTTGCCTATTTCTTTTTAGGTAATCCGCGTAATTTGCCTGTATGGGCCATTGGACTTTGTAGCTTCTTTGCTCTTTGTCTTTTACCACTGATTTATCATATTTTGACGGGTTGGAGAGCTTATAAAAAATGATAGATTAAAAAAAGCGCATCTTTCGATACGCTTTTAATAGAGATTCTTTTATCTAATCAGGCATTAAAGATCAAATAATTTACCCGGATTCATTAAACCATTCGGGTCAAATACTTTCTTCAACGCTTTCATATATTCAATTTCTTCAGCTGAACGCGAATATTCTAAATATGGCTTTTTCGTCATACCTACACCATGCTCAGCAGAGATTGAACCATCGTATTTTTTAACGGTATCGAACACATATTTATTGACGACCTGACACTTCGCAAAGAACTCATCTTTGGTTAAGTTTTCAGGTTTTAAAATATTTAAGTGCAAATTACCGTCACCAATATGACCGAACCAGCAAATTTCAAAGTCAGGATAGTTCTCTTGAACAATTGCATCAATCTCACGAATAAATGCAGGTACGTGCGTAATTAATACTGAAATATCATTTTTATATGGAGTGAACGGCGCGATTGATTCAGAAATATCTTCGCGTAAACGCCACAAGCTTTCTACTTGGTCAAGGCTCTGGCTCATTACACCATCAAGTACCCAACCCTGCTCCATACAATGCTCGAAAATCTCCATTGCTTTATCGAGAATCGGCTCATATGGTGCTTCAAACTCAAGTAATACATAGAATGGACATTGAGTTTCAAATGGACGTTGTACATGTCCATGATCTAAAACTTTTTGCATTGCAAGCTCACCAAAGAACTCAAATGCAGTTAAGTCGATATCTTTTTGGAACGCATGTAATACAGGCATTACTGCATCAAAATCAGGAACACCTAAAACTAAAACTTGTAAGTTTTGCGGTTGACGCTCAAGTTTAATTTCCGCTTCAGTCACTAAACCTAATGTACCTTCACCACCAATAAATAAATGCTGTAATGCATAACCAGTTGCATTTTTAACCATGCCTTTGTTTAAACGTAAAATATCACCTTTACCAGTGACAACGGTTAAACCAAGCACCCAATTACGTGTCATGCCGTATTTAATTACTTTAATACCACCAGCGTTGGTTCCGATATTACCGCCAATCTGGCTAGAACCTGCTGACGCAAAGTCCACCGGATAATACATACCCTGTTCTTCAGCATAATTTTGCAATTGTTCAGTCACAACACCAGCTTGCACTCGAACCATACGATCTGCTGGGAAGAACTCAAGAATTTGGTTCATTTTGTCCATGCTAATGACAATTTCACCATTGGTTGCAACAGCACCAGCCGAGAGACCAGTACGGCCGCCTGAAGGGGTAATTGCGATATTAAACTGGTTCGCAAGCTTCACAACAGCTTGAACTTGCTCAGTGGTCGATGGAAAAACGATGACCGATGGGTTCGGATTAAAATGCTTAGTATGATCTTTACCCCAGTTTTCGAGACTATCAGCATCGGTTTTAATACGGTTTTCACCGACGATTGCCGTTAATTGGGTAAGTAACTCAGGTGTTAAAGCGACTGGAGCATTCATCGTTTGCAGACCTAGCAAGAAGTAAACTGTGGTGGGACTATGGCGTAATATTTCTCAGAGTTTTCACCTGAGCAAAGCCATAAGCTATATTCTACATGTAACCGCACAAGCGATAAAGTTCAGAATAGAGATACTGTCACTACAAAACATGTTTAACCTTCATAAATGACTTATGAACCGTCAAAGCATCAATATTTTTAAGTTCAAATGACAAGCACATTTTAAAACTGTCAACAAGCCATAAACAGAAGTGATTAGATATAGATAAAATTGCCATAAGATGATGGCGCAAACGAAATATCTATAGCACCGCCCATTATGTTATTATACCGCCACCAAATTTGGCCTTTGTAGCGGAGCCGTAATGAGCCAACATCTTTCACTACCTAAAGATAAAATCCGTTTCCTTTTGTTAGAAGGCGTTCACCAAAACGCAGTCGATACTTTAAACGCTGCGGGTTACACCAATATTGACTATCGCAAAACTGCTCTTGAAGGCGAAGCGCTAAAAGAAGCGGTTAAAGATGCTCACTTTATTGGTATTCGTTCGCGTACCCAATTGACTGAAGAAGTTTTCGAAGCTGCAAATAAATTGATCGCAGTGGGCTGTTTCTGTATCGGAACAAACCAAGTTGATCTTAAAGCAGCAATGGCACGTGGTATTCCTGTATTTAACGCACCGTATTCAAATACGCGTTCGGTTGCAGAACTTGTACTTGCTCAAACGATTCTTCTTCTTCGCCGTGTTCCTGAAAAATCGGCGGCTTGTCATCGTGGTGGTTGGGATAAGTCTGCTGTCGGTTCTTTCGAAACTCGTGGCAAAACTTTAGGTATTGTAGGTTACGGTTCCATCGGTTCTCAGCTTTCTGTTCTTGCTGAAAGCTTAGGTATGCATGTGATTTATTACGATGCAGTAACTAAATTACCAATGGGTAATGCTCGCCAAGTTGGTTCGTTAGACGAACTCTTAGCGACTGCTGATGTAGTGACTTTACATGTGCCTGATGTTCCATCTACACGTAACTTCTTCACTAAAGCACAATTTGCAAAAATGAAAGAAGGTGCAATCTTCCTAAATGCTGCACGTGGTACATGTGTAGTGATTGAAGATTTAGCAGATGCAATCAAGTCTGGCCATATTGCTGGTGCAGCGGTTGACGTATTCCCTAAAGAACCAAAAGCAAATGGTGAAGAGTTTGTTTCTCCACTTCGTGGCTTAGACAATGTGATTTTGACTCCTCACGTTGGCGGTTCAACCATGGAAGCGCAAGCAAACATCGGTTTAGAAGTTGCAGAGAAATTTGTTGCTTACTCTGACAAGGGTATGACGCTTTCTGCGGTGAACTTCCCAGAAATCGCGTTACCACTTACTGCTGGCCAACACCGTTTATTGCACATCCACAAAAACGTACCGGGCGTATTGTCTAAAATCAACAACTTGTTTGCTGAGCAAGGCATCAACATTTCTGGTCAATCACTCATGACTAAAGGTGACATTGGTTACCTCGTAATGGACGTTGACGCTTCTGCTTCTCACGAAGCTTTAGATATGTTGCATGAAGTTGAAGGCACAATTCGCGTTCGCGTATTGTTCTAATACGAACTGTAAATTTAAAAGCCACAGCATTGTCTGTGGCTTTTTTATGGGCATTTACATTATCATGTGAAAAGTATACCAATCGATCAAATAATAAAATGTCCAGTTCGAACCAGAAATCTCAGCTACATGCTTTGGGCTTTCTCATTCTCGCTATGCTAAGCGTACAAAGCAGTGCATCTTTAGCTAAAATTCTGTTTCAGAACTTTCCTGTGCTCACTGTCTCCGCAATGCGCCTATGTTTAGGTGCAATAATTCTTGCCTTTATTTTTAAAATTTGGCGAATTAATTTTAGTCAGGTTCGTTGGAAAGCGATCTTGGCTTATGGATTTGCTCTTGCCGGAATGAATGCACTTTTTTATCTGTCGATTGAGCGATTACCAATTGGTATTGCCGTCGCTTTTGAATTTATTGGTCCCTTAAGTGTAGCCTTATATCACGCACGCCAAAAATATGATTTTGTCTGGGTCAGTTTCGCGATTATTGGCCTCATTTTACTTTTCCCTTTCAATCAAGCTCATAGTCTGGATTGGATCGGAGTATTATTTGCGGTTAGTGCGGGGGCATGCTGGGCGCTTTATATTATTGCTGGTCAAAAACCTTCTGGCATTTCAGGTAACCACACTGTGTGTTTAGGAATGACTGTAGGTGCATGTGTATTGCTACCAATTACTTTTTTTTCAGGGTCAATGGGCCAAGTTATAGAGCTCCCCTATCTTTTTTATTTTATTGGCTTAGCAATTTTAGCCAGCGCATTACCATTCTCTTTAGAAATGCTAGCACTACGTAATTTAACACCGTTAAGTTTTGGAACATTGATGAGCCTAGAACCCGCAGTTGCTGCACTTTCTGGCTTTATCTTTTTAGGTGAATATTTGTTATGGAATCAATGGCTGGCTCTTGCAACAATTATTGCAGCTTCAGTCGGTTGTACCATAACCACCCAAAAAGCACGTCAGGAACGTGAAAAAACAGTCAGTTAAATCGACTCAGCCTGCGAGTTGGAACATGGTATTCGCTATAATTGAACATTGTTGTTTTAAATAATATTAGATGAGGCCCTCGGGTATTTTCCATGCAGAATCTTCCCATTATTGCTGTGCTCTATATGATTCTGTCGATGGTCTCATATCAAATCAGTGCTTCATTTGCTAAGCAGCTCATTGTAATATTAGACCCTCTGACCGTTACAATTTTAAGGCTGAGCTTTGCAACGGTTATTGTCGCTATCATGTTCCGCTCATGGAAAATCTGGTCACGCTTACCCTATTTAAAATGGCGTGATTTATTGATGTACTGCGCATCTTTAGGTCTCATGAATATTTTATTTTATACGTCGCTTGGAAAATTACCTCAAGGGATTGCAGTTGGCTTAGAATTTATTGGACCATTAGGTCTTGCTCTACTCTCTATTAAACAAAAGAGTGACTACATTTGGGTCGCACTTGCCATGTTAGGTATTGCACTGATGGTACCTTGGCAAGACCCAACGCAACACCACTTTTCCTATGTAGGTGCTGCATGTGCGCTAGGTGCTGGATTTTGCTGGGCCTTCTATATTTATTTTGGTCAGAAAGTTGTGACCCAAAATATAGGTATGCATGCTTTAACCATTGGAATTGGATTATCTGCACTGACCTTACTACCCATTGGCATCTGGCATAATGCCCCCGCATTACTTGAGACGCAGTACTGGGGTAAAGCATTGCTTATTGCTATTTTAGCGACCGCTATTCCATACGCTCTTGATTTGATGGCACTCAAACAACTTAATAAATTAACTTACGGTACCCTCACAAGTTTAGCACCAGCATTGGCAGCATTAACGGGTTTCTTATTACTTCACGAAGAAATCAGTATGCTGCAATGGGTGGCTTTAGCTTGTGTAATGCTAGCGTCGATTGGGGTTACTTTAAGAAGTACTAAAAAAGTAGCGTAGTTAAATCCTATTGCTGCTTTTTATACTTTTTATATTCCTTTAAATATTTATTACCAAGCGTTTCTTTTTCACTGTCTTTAAGAATTTTTCCCGCCTGTTGGAAAAATTTATGCTCTTCTTCTTTTAAATGGTGATGGACTTTTTCACTCAACTGTTTGGCGGTTGCTAACCAGCTTGGGCTACTCATATCTGTTTTTTCGAGCTGTTCGACCAACTCATCCATTTCATGGTGCTCAGATAAAGCATGTCTCGTAATATCTAAACCAACATCATCAAACATTAAAGGGATATATAAATAACGGTCTTCGGCAACAGAATGAGCATAAAGTTCGTTTTTTAATGCATCAAATAATTCTTTTCTTTCTTCGGTTAAACCATGTGTCTGAACTAATTGTTCAGAAAGGTTTCGTTGATTTTCATGGCTTTCTCTTAATGCTTCGAAAATATTCATTTTCTTCCTCATTTTTTAGCTAAAAAATCTTTTTTATTTCAAGGCTTATCATACGTTGAAATTTATAATGTTTAAGTAGCTTAAAATGAGACTATTTTTTACACAGTTTTCTTTCTAGTAAACTTCTGTAATTATTTTTATATTTATGATTTTGAATGGCATCGTAAAAAGTATGAACTTCGCCTCCTGATCAGTTCATACTTTTCGAAATATTTAGCCTGTTACAAACATTTGATAGCCCAAACGGCAAATCAGGATACTCACCAAAATTAAAAAGATAATACGAACAAATCCGCTACCGTATTTAAGCGCGGTACGTACCCCAACAACAGAACCAAGCACATTTGCAACAGCCATCATTAAACCAATATGCAAAATCGCGTGACCTGTCGGAATGAGGAAACTCAAGGCAGCTAAGTTCGTCATAAAGTTACCGATTTTTGACAAAGCTGAAGCATGCAAGAAATCAACTTGTAAAAAGCGGATAAAGAAGAAAATAAAGAAACTACCTGTACCTGGGCCAAAAATACCGTCATAAAAACCAATCGCTAAACTACCTATAGCGGCTAAAATTAGCATTTTATTGGTAATTTTTTGCTCAGTGTGAACCTGTCCGAAGTTCTTTTTAACTAGCGTATAAACGGCAATCACAATCAACATCACGAACACGAAAGGACGTAATACCGATTGAGGAATAAGCGATAGACAAGCTGCTCCAGCAAAAGAGCTAATCAGAGCACAAATGGCAATAACTGCTAAAAGCTTCCATTGCAATTTTACTTTTTTAGCAAATGTATAAGCTGCCGATGCCGTACCAAAAATGGATGAGACTTTATTGGTACCAATCACCGTAGCAGTCGACATGTTAGGAAAAGTGCTCATGATCCCGGGAATCTGGATGAGTCCACCGCCCCCCACAGCAGCATCAATTGCTCCCGCAGTAAACGCAAAAAAGATCAAACTCAGGATAACATCCCATTCCATGCCCATGCTCTATACTCTACATCTACTACAAATTTAAGATACGTTTAGGTACCAACCGTTTTTTATCGGTAATCTCGGCTAAGCCTAAACAGCGCTCACCCGAAAAAACCAAAACTTCTGCTTCTGCAGAATGCTCAATATTGCTTTCTAAACCGTTGCAAAAATATTTTTCACGCCCTTCTGGAACCTGAATTTTTAAGAAATGGTCAACTGGAGCATAAACTGGAAGTAACAAAGCTTCTCTTTGCTCTTCTGTCAGACTTTCCAGATATTCAATGGTATAACTCGGAATAAGTTCAAAATGTCCTGTTTGAGTCCGGTTTAGCATCATTAAATGCCCACCACAACCAAGTGCTTCGCCAATATCTTCACCCAATACACGAATGTATGTTCCTTTAGAACAAGTTACATCCAGAGTGATACTATTTTCGGTAAATTCAATGAGTTCTAAAGCATAAATCGTGATTGGACGTGCTTCACGCTCAATCTCAATACCTTTTCTAGCAAGCTCATATAACGGCCGACCTTCTTTTTTCAAAGCAGAGTACATTGGCGGAACTTGCTGAATATCACCTCTAAATTTTTCTAAGGTTTGTTCAATAAGCTCTCGGTTCAGAACAGGAATAGGGCGTTCTTGTAGAATCTCCCCTTCCACATCACCTGTCGTTGTGGTTTGCCCCAACTGAACAGTCGTTTGGTAGCGCTTTGTTGAGTCCAGCAAATAATGTGAGAACTTGGTGGCCTCTCCTAAACAAATAGGAAGTAAGCCTGTCGCCAACGGATCTAAAGCCCCTGTATGCCCTGCCTTTTGGGCGCGATATAACCAACGCACTTTTTGCAAAGCCGCATTTGAACTAAGCCCTAATGGTTTATTTAATAGAAATACACCACTGATATGGCGACGAGAAATTTTTTGATTTTTTGTCGTCATTTTTACTGGAACACAAAGCTAGAAAAAAGTGCCGACATGTTAGCAAATTCGGCAAGATATTTTCACAATATTTAGGTGCCTTTTCACTTATTTTATGGCACATTAATGATCGAGTAAAAAAACAACAAATTAAAACTTAAGGAAGATATCTTTATGCAAGGGATGCAGAAGAAGGTATTGTGGTGTGTGCTCGGATTTTTTATTTTGAGCTTCATTGCATGTGTCTATTGGTTAAGTCCTGACTCAAAAAACACATCAGCTCAGATGAGTGAAAATAAAGGTCAAAATTTAGCATCATCTCCTCATACAGATCATCCATCACTAAACGAAGATGCGTACCATAGTAAAAGTCAGCAAGACACCGAAGTTAACTGCCAGTTAAAAATTGATAGTTCTCAACATTTGGTCGTGAATAGTCAAACACGCGACTGCTTTGAATATTTTATTACTCAATATGGCGAAAATGATTTAGAACAGATCAAAAATCACTTTGGGAAATTTATTCAAGGACAATATCTAGAGCCAGCTCGCTCACAGATTATGGACTTATGGACCCGTTATTTAAAATATCGTGAACAGCTTGCTCAAATCCAAGCACCTTCAGCAAAACAACAAGATAAAAATTATTTTCAAAAGATTTTTAACTCGATCCAAGATATAAGAAAACGCTTTTTTTCGGCCTCTGAAATTGAAGGGCTTTTCTCGAGCGAAGATATCTATCAGAACTATACGCTAGATCGAATGCAGATACTTGAGGACTCTTCTTTAAGCGAAATTGAAAAAGCACGAAAGCTTAAAGAGCGTTTTGAAGAGCTTCCAGAAGACTGGCAACAAAACCTACAAGAACTCTCCAAACTTGATGATTTACATACACTGACCAAACAAATTAAAGCACGCAATGGTTCAGCAGAAGAACTTCGGCAAATGCGTACAGCACTTGTTGGAGCCGAGGCGACTCAAAGATTAGAAACTTTAGATACTCAACGGAATGCTTGGCAACAAAGAGTCACCAGTTACCTCGATGGTCGAGATGAAATTATTAAAAGTAACATGAGTGATAGCGCCAAAAACCAAGCGATTCAGCAGTTACGTCAACAACAATTCAATTCATCACAAGAACAACTAAGACTTCGAACTTTTGAAACGGTCCATGATCAGGGAGGTGAACTGCCATTTAATTACTAAGCCTTTCCTTTTTTGGGAACTGGCTAAACATTCACTAGCAGTAAGAAGCTGCTTTTCATACAAAATAAAAATAGTGAGTAAAAAATGAAAAGGAAGTTAATGTTTTTCTGCGCTGCAATGCTCTCAGGACTGAGTATTTCAGCGGCCCATGCAACAAATGCTGAACAAGTTAAAAGCTCGTTCGTATATTCATCTTACGCTCAAACAAAATACCCAATGGTTTTTAATCACGGTATGGCAGGCTTTAGCCGAGTTGGAACAGATACGCTTGGTCTCGATTATTGGTACCAAATTCTTCCTGATCTTGCCCGTAATGGAGGAAATGTCTGGGCAACAAGAGTCTCACCATTTAACTCAACAGAAGTGCGTGGAGAACAACTTGCACAGCAAGTAGAAGAAATTATTGCCATTACCGGTAAACCCAAAGTCAATTTAATCGGTCATAGCCACGGGGGGCCAACAATTCGCTATGTGGCTGGTATCATGCCAGAAAAAGTGGCATCACTCACAACGATTGGCGCACCTCATAAGGGATCACCAATGGCAGATGTCATCCTGAATGTTGAGGGTACTCCTCTTTCAGGCGTGGCAACTTTAGTAAACTGGTTTTCAGCAGCAATTACTTGGGCAGGAGGCCTAGATCCGACAAGCTATCCGCACGACTCTTTAGCAGCCGCCCATAGCTTATCAACTAAAGGTTCAGCTCAGTTTAATGCTCAATTTCCTATGGGTATGCCAACTACTTCTTGTGGTGAGGGGGCATATCAAGACAAAGGCATTTATATGTATTCTTTCTCAGGAAATAAAGCCTTAACAAATCCATTAGATCCATTTGATATTGCCCTTACAGGCAGTAGTCTAGTAGTCGATCCGTTTGGTGATAATGATGGGCTTGTTTCACGATGCAGCGCCAAATTTGGTAAAACCATTCGTGATGATTACAACTGGAATCATTTAGATGAGGTGAACCAAGTGCTTGGGATACGCTCTATTTTTGCTTCAGATCCTGTCTCGGTTTACCGTCAACATGCAAACCGTTTAAAACTACAAGGACTATAATTTTCAAACAAAAAAATGCGCCAAAAGGCGCATTTTTTTACTCGGTATAAGCTTACGCTTTACGAGCTGGTAATTTTTCACGAATACGTGCAGCTTTACCAGACAACTCACGGAGGTAGTAAAGTTTAGCACGACGAACGTCACCACGACGTTTCACTTCGATTTTAGCAACAACTGGTGAGTGAGTTTGGAATACACGCTCAACACCAACACCGCTAGAAATTTTACGAACTGTAAATGCAGAGTTTAAACCACGGTTTTTCTTCGCGATTACAACACCTTCAAATGCCTGAAGACGCTCACGCTCACCTTCTTTTACTTTAACTTGGACAATAACAGTGTCACCAGGAGCAAAAGCAGGGATATCAGTTTTTAACTGTGCATTTTCAATAATTTGAACTAAAGGATGTTTACCACTCATTGTGGGAATCTCCAATATGTGCGGAGTCAGAAGAGGTCTGAGGTTCCGCTGGGGATAGAGGCTAAAGCGCATATCAACCCGTTTATCTTTCCCTTTATGACAATATGTCTATAAAGAGCCTTAGAATATACATAAAACTATTCATTAAATAGAATCATGCTTTAACTAGAAGCACTGCTTCTCGTATTTTTGCAGAACTTTCGTTCCTGAGAATAGCGGTTAAGAATTACCACCACTCCCTTGCGCATCTTTTAGCCACTTTTTCTGCTGCTTATTCAACTCTACTTTTTCAGCCAACTCTGGTCGACGTTCTAAAGTTCGTTGATACCGCTGCAAAAAGCGCCATTTTTCGATATTGCCATGATGTCCAGATTTTAAAACTTCTGGTACATCCAGCCCCTCAAAATGGTCTGGCTTTGTATATTGTGGACAATCTAAAAGACCATCAACAAAAGAATCTTGTACTGCTGATTGTTCATCTGACATTACATTCGGCAAACGACGAATAATACTGTCAAGTAACACCATAGCGGGCAGTTCACCACCAGATAAAACATAATCACCAATTGACCATTCCTGATCAACATATTGCTGGATCAAACGCTCATCCACCCCTTCATAACGTCCACACAGTACAATTAAGCCGTCGTAATCAACAAACTGCTGTACTGCTTGTTCATTTAAGGTTTTGCCTTGTGGAGACATATACACTACAGGAACATGAACATATCCTGCTTGTGAGGCAAGCTGTTTAGCATGGTTAATTGCTTTCGCCAAAGGCTCAGCCATCATCACCATTCCAGGGCCACCACCAAATGGACGTTCATCCACTCTTCTGTAGTTTCCCTCAGCAAAATCACGTGGATTAATACAAGTAACTTGTACAATATCCCGTTTTGCCGCACGTCCGCTGATGCCGTAGGCTGTAATCGCTTCAAACATTTCAGGAAAAAGCGTAATGACTGCAAAAAACATCACAGACTCCTCTATTTTCCTGCTGTATTAATCCTAAAAGGATTAATAATCTACGCCCCAATTGACGTAAATACGACCAGCTTCAAGATCAACACGTTGTACTACATCTTTATGCCAAGGAATCATGCGTTCTTCTGAATCAATGCTGTCTGGGGTAGCATGCACCACCATCACATCATTGGCTCCAGTTTCAAACAACTCATGAATTTTACCTAAGTTTACTTCCTGTTCTTCATCATCCAGACCTAACACTGTTAAGCCTTTTAAATCTGACCAGTAGTACTCATCTACATCTGCTTTTGGCAGTTGAGACTTAGCAACCCAGATATTAGCGCCAACCAAGTTTTCTGCTCCAGTGCGATCACTCACACCTTTCAAAGCAACAACTAGACCTTTGCCATGTGGTTTCCAACGTTTTACATCTATTGTTTGCCAACCGGCCTTGGTCTCAATGTACCAAGGCAGGTAGTCAAACATATTGCTCATGGGTTCTGTATTTGAATACACCCAGAGCCACCCATTCAATCCATAAGCTGAACGTAACTGTCCAATCTGAATACGATCTTCGGGAACATTCTGTGTTGATGTCATGGGTTACCTACTACAAAAAAATTATGCAGTAGCTTTTTTAGCTTGAGCAGCTAAAGAAGCAACACGTTCAGAAGGTTGAGCACCTTGAGAAACCCAGTGAGCAAAACGGTCTGCATCTAAACGAAGTTTTTCTGCTTGACCTTGTGCAGTCGGGTTAAAGAAACCGATACGCTCAATGAAACGACCATCACGTGCATTGCGGCTATCAGTCACAACGATTTGATAGAATGGACGTTTTTTTGCGCCGCCACGTGCTAAACGAATAACAACCATGATAAAAGCCTTATAATTCTTACGGATTATCCCTGCGCCGACCATCGGCAACACTTCAAACCCCTTTCATAGAGGGCAACATTCTACGTGATTTTCACCATGAAAGAAAGATTAAATTTTGAGTTATCCGCAGTTTTGAATTTAAATTAGCGTCCATCCCAATTTGAAGTATTTGACAAGTTTGCTGATGAGCAGATTCCACCTTTAAACCAATAGCGCTGTTGATCCTGATTTACGCAGACCTCACCATTACCATTTTGTATAGAAGCAATAATTGGAGTAGCTTTGAGTAAATATCCCTGATTATCAGCATCAATGGCTAAAGTTACAGTATAAAAAGCAGTTCCTGTTAAAGGATAACTTTGTAATGCTGTACCATTATCTAAAGTAGCATTATTAAAACTATGATTAACCACTTTATAGCTTTGTAATCGTTGATTAATACGCAGCATCTCAGCTTGTACATCAGTACGGTTAGTACGAATTTTATATTGGGTATAAGACGGATAAGCAATTGCTGCCAAAATTGCAATGATCGCCACCACAATCATCAGCTCAATCAAGGTAAATCCTTGATGTCTACCATTTTTCAGCATTTGTAGCACACCCTGTGTAATTGTTGATATTAGTTAGATCATTTGCCACCAAATACTTAGATTTACATTTAATCCCTGTACTGGTAACTAACAGCGCATCATACCCAGTCGTTTCTGGTATTGCGCTAATAGCCCATCTTTGGCCTAATCCAGCACTACTCGCTAATAAAGTAGTGCGTCCTGTTTCACTAATATCGACTAGAGTAATCGTGTACTTTTTATTGGTACTGCTTGGAAAATCTACACTACTCATTGCTAAGGTTTGTCCATATAAGTATTTAGGATCAAAACCATGATAAGAAAAATTCTGGCTTTTATATCTTTCTAATTGTCCAGCAAGTTTTAACAATTCCTGCTGTACTGCTGCGGTATCTGCACGACGAATTTGGGCTTGATAAGATGGAATCGCAATTGCTGCAAAAACAGCGATAATCATGACGACAACCATTAGCTCAATCAGGGTAAATCCCGTATTTTTTTTCATAGAGATCTCCTATTGTCGTTCATACCAATTTGTACTTTGAAATATTTTTGTCGTTTTATAATTTCGCCCAACTTCTGGTAGCAATTTAATCAAATTATTTACGCCATTTGAAAATCCTCCAGCATTAATTTTACTAATACCATCAGAAGCATTACCAACATTGCCGCCACTCTTATTTGCATCAAAATGAGAAGCGTCGGTTGCATCCCCACAAACTCCATAAGGTAAACATAGACGACGTATTACACTTGAACCTGTAATCCCACCTGTACATGCATTTGGCTGTTGGGTTGAGGCATGATTTGGGTTATATAAAGATACGTAGAAATCTGAAAATTGAGCTGTGTTTGCAACCACAAGGTATCCATTAAGTGCTTTTACTGTCCCTGTATTTGCAGTTTGGACTGTTCCATCAGTTTCACGCAAAACATAGTACCAACCCTTTTTAGTATTGTTCATTAGATTTGCTACATTTGTACTGGCAATAGCACTCCAATTATATAAATCTGATTCTGTTAAATTACTGGTTTTGGAGAATGTTGAATTGTATAAATTTGATGAAGCAATATCATAGTCATATAAGGCATAAATTCGATTATCATTGCTATTGGCTTTGTTCAATGGAAAACTTCGATTACCTGATGCAATTCCAAGCACACCAAAACGACTACCATTACGATCATGAATACTTAAAGTCGGCATTTCATAGAAACGCTGGTTAAGTGCTGAAAAGTTCGCGAATCGATTTACTCGCCCAAAATTTGTTGTCGATGTGCCATAACCATTATTCAAATCAACACGAAAGATTTGCCCACCCAAATCGCCAAAATACAAATTATCAACCAAACCATCTGCATCTCGATCGAAAGCTTTGATTTGGCTCACTACGCTATATTTTAAATTAGTATTCTTGACGTCAACTGTGCTGGTATTATTACTACTGCCGTAACGGGCATCCCACAATAAAGCACCTGTAGTCGCATCAAAAATATAAATACCAGCGCCAGCATTTACAGTGGTTGCAGTCGGCTGATAACCATCCGTCTCATAAGCTGGATCATATCCGCCTCCTACAATCATGACGTTTTTGACTTGATTATTGAAACGAATTTTTGCAAGTGTTGGCTTGGACCAACTCTGCCCCATTGCCTGAAGTGCGGTTACTTGATTCCCTGTAGCAGATACACCACTGGTGCTACTATTAATTACCCCATTTACAGGATCAATCTGAAACAAAAATTTTGGATCTGATGGATTTTTAATATTTAAGCCATAATAGCTTTTTCCACCCATACGCATACCACCATAAATATTGGCAATATTGGCTTTAAATTTATTATTCGTTGCATCAATATTATATTCAACCCAAGAACCCCATTGAGCATCGATACCATAAAATGGATTTGTTGTAGATGTTGTTGTATTACTTACGTCTAATAAAGCATCTCGACGATTAACATCTTGAAGAATTTCATTGGGAAGAAAAGCCATTTCTTCTTTACCAGTAGCCTGATTAAGTATATGTAGTAAACCTTGTATTGATCCCATCACAATATAATCTTTACGGTTTACTGTACTTTGAGTATTACTTAAAATTACACCTGTAGTTGGGTCATATTTGGCTTCTAAAGTCACTAGTAATGGGTCCGAATGTAATACACCACCCATTTGCTGCATCACATTTAAGTTTTTTACTTTATCGACAGTATCCCACTTATAACCTGCTGTTTTGGCTTCTAATTCAGTTTTTGTAAGCTTATAACCTAGCGCAGATAACAGATAAGGTTGGTAAACGTTTTGTCGCCATGCCGTCGTTCCTGAACCTGCTGTACTGTCAATATAGTTAGCAGTCAGAACATTTTGCGTACTCAATTGAGTTAAACTATTTGCAGCTACAACTTTATTTTTATTCGTATCAGTTAAAGCTGTCGGAATAGTCGCATTAATATAAAGAGGACGGGTTTGAATATCTGAAGCATTAGTTACTGTGCTCAGCGTACCTGAAGACGCATTTGGAACTGATAGTTGTGACCACGCCCCACCTTTGAGAGCATCGTCTCCATCATTAATATTCTCAGCATTCCAAAAGTCCTGAGTTAAAGTATTAATACCACCTGTATTTTTTAATACAGTATTACCATTCACATCAACCATAGTACCAGATGAGTTCAAGGTATATTTTTTAAGGTTACCTAACCATAACTGTTGAGTAGAGACTATGGTCCCACCCGACCCACTTACTTTAGGTTGAAACTGGGGTGCAAACACATAAGAATAAGATGCACTAGTTGCCATCGGATCAGCAGGTACCACATAGGTTCCAAAGCTAGCAGCCTCAAAAGTTCCTTGAGAAATTGCACCTACAAATCTTAATAAAGCATTTTGTACTTTTTCACCTGTATCTGCATACGTATAGCCACCAATTGGCTTGTCGGTTCCATAAGTATCCCCTTCACCAACTTTATCTCCTAACATCTTTAGTGCATCAGCATTTAGAGTGTTTGAGTAAGGACTAGTATCTGAATTGCCTAGATTGGTATTTACGACTCCCCCTGAACCAATATAACAATGGGTATTGCGTCCTGCTCCATCCTTGTCACAGGTTTCAACCCGAGCACCACTACTATTGACCGCGGTATTAAAAAGAGGCCCAAATCCAACAGTGGCTAAATAAATTCTTTTCTTTGAGGTAATTGTTGCTGTTGTTGATGTTGCTTTAACTAGATCGGCAATATACGACCAACCACTTCGATCTTGATAACCTGTTACGGTATTATTAGTCGTTATTTCATTAGTTGTTGGTGATAGCTTCATCTCATAAAACTCACCATTTGTAGTAGCTGAACCACGAGCTTTGCTATAGTTATAATATACAGCTGGTACATCGGTAACAGAGCCACTAATTGTATTACCATCCACGCCAGTAATGCCTGCATTTGCAACTACATTCTTAAGTAATAACTGCGTGTTTGCTGCGGGAATACCTGAAGGTGCCCCATCTGTTAAAAAGAATACGCCTTGTGTTGAACACTGTTTATCATTTTCATTTGGTAAAGATTCAATTGGTGCAATGTATTTACCATTTGAAACAGTGCCTGCCACAGCATTACTGATACCAGCAAGATCGGCTTGGTAACCATTTGAAAAATTATTGACAGCATTAGGACTATCAGTACGACTACCCAACAAATAGGCATAAGTTTCTGCAAATAAAGTTGAAGTTGGTGTACTTGAATCCGCACCTAGTCCGTTAATTTGCTCTATTAAAAATTGTCTTTGTGTTTTTGTGCCTGATACTAAAGCATCAAGTCTTTTTGCTGGCACCCAAATTCTAGAACGTCTCGCATTACTAACATCACCAGCAAACTTAGATAATCCCATATAAGTGATATTTGGAATTTTATATGTGCCATCCGTATTCAAAGCCTGTAAAGCAGTGACTAAAGAACGTTTCAAGGCATCTAAACGCGACATTCTTGTATTATTATAATAGGCATCATTAATTGCCATACTAAAAGAATTATCAATTGCCAACATGATAATTGGATATTTGGTTGCCGTTGGATTTTGATAAATTTGCACATCACTTGCACGAACAACTGATGTTGTTACTGGACCAGTCATAATGGCAGATAGCGCCATGACGAGTACTTTATATTTTAAAACTTTAGCTTTTTTTGTCTTTAATATTTTCATTTCATCTATTCCCCAATAATCCAATTAAACTGAGTTCTGACGTTGATATGTACTCAACACAAAATCCTGAAACTGCGTATTAAATGGAACATTCAAATCTTGTAAACAACTCGATACTGTTGAGTTTGAACCGGATAATGGCTGGCTATTTGGACGTTTCAGACAATTTGTAATATCAGCCTGAGAAGCATCGGATAAATTGGGCAAAATAGATGTCACATATACTCTTATTCTTTTTGTTTGCTCATTATCCAATTTCCCCAAACTTTCAAGATCGCTCCCTAAAGTGACAATTTGTAATGGGCGTGCAGGTGTGCTTAGCGGTGGATTTACAATAATAGCAACTTGTGTCATTTGTGCTTTACGACGGCTAGCATAATCATTAACTGCACTTAAATCACAAAACCCAGATACACCATTTACGGTGATGTCTGTATTTTCTTCATTCCATTGCAAGGTACTTGTATTTGCAACAGAAAAAGACGTTGCAGGAGAGGTCTGGCTTCTAAAACAAAAAACGACTTCTTTTCCCTGATTTTGTAATGCAAAGCCAAGCAAACTTGTGGGATTACCACTTGTACTAGCAAAGCCTTCGGCACCTAATCGGTAAAGTACAGAATCAGATGATTGCATGAGTAACTGCTGGGCTTGACTGTTTGTTGCGATATTTAAACTTGTTAAACTTTGCCGAACAGCTAATGTCCCAATTACCGTAATCACTAGCAGTAAAATTAAAACAACGATTAATGTTGAACCCTTTTGTACTTTCATTACATGACCGCCGTATCTTGAGAAAACAAACCATTACGCAAGGCGATAGTTTGAGTAATAACTGTACGCAAATATTTTGGAGGGTTTCCCGTCGGCACCTTAATAGATACATTTTGATCAAGCACTTTATAAGTTTGGCTATTTGAAACTAAACCGTTCTCACGAATACTTTCATTAGAACGTACAAGTAAACCTACTTGAATAGAATTAACTCGCGGACGCGGATTTGCATTCAAAGCAAGATATTGTCCAATCGAGATATAACGAAAATTTGTTGTATTGGTATCATCGGAAATGCCTAACATGAAGTGCAAATGATCTACACGTCTTACCAAGATTTCTCCTGCTGTCGTACCAAATACAGCCGTAGATGTTGAAGGGTTTTTTAAAATCGTGGTGTCATCCGATACATATGAACCTGCTTCACATGCAAGTGCTAATGCAGTGTTAGGTTCATTTGATATGGCATTTGAATCTGATCTCAAAAAGAAACGCTCTATAATATATCTATTGGCCTCATAATTATTTCCTTCACAATCGATGCCTGCCTGCTCTGTAAAGAATTGAACAACCAATTGATCGCTGCCTTGATTTGTTTTTCCTGTGGCAGGAGGTACAGCCGAAACCTGCACATTACTTGCATTGGTAGCAAAACTTGTGACTGGTACAGCTACTGTTGAAGGAATCGTGTCTGAGATATTCGTTGGAATCGTATCAGCCGTATAAGTTGGGCCTGCTACTGTTGGAAAGCGGGAAGTTTGTCTTGTTGTTATTACAATTCCGCCGTTAGCTAGTCGATCATTTATGATGTTATTATTTCCATAATTACTCTTGCGAATATCATTCGAGATATAGCGTAATCCGAAGTTTCCACTTTCCTGCAGATCAGCCATCGCTCGTTGAGTATTTAAAGAAATTTGCCCCGTAAGAAATAGCTGGGTTGCAGCAGCTGTAATCAATAGCCCCAAAACAATTGCTACCATGAATTCGACAAGTGTGAATCCCTGCTGAATATATATTTTATTCATCTCAATATAACTCCATGACGACACATTTAGCTTGGGGCAAATATGCACCACCATTCGTACAAGCATCTGAGTCGGTAGAACTATTTATTGCTTTTGTTTTCCCCCATGCGACATAGACACACTTGCGGCTTTGAGTACCACTCACTTGACAGTCGGGTAAGCGAATCTTCATTCCTAGATCATTTGCCTGACTAACAACCTGCGCAGTATCATAATTTGCCATGTGAACAGACGTCGTACATGGTGTTGTATTTGTCGTTTGAATACATTCTGGAGTCGCTGTTGTACTTTGTGTTGTTGCATTTAAATTATTGCCATAAGTACTAAATGCAGCCCTATTTACACGAATACGTTCAGCTAAATCCCTTGCAAGATTCATAGCTTGAATTTTACTCATAGCCTCATCTGTGGCATCAACGGCTCTTAACTGCAATGCAGTAAATCCTAAAACCCCTATCGCAAGAATCAGTAAAGCAACTAATACTTCCATCATCCCTATGCCCCTTTGATTGTATTTATTCATGAGCAAGTTCCGTCGTTTTTTGAATAAACAGTTCCCATCCGAGTTAACGCAAAGGATTTTTGAGTTTTAGCTGTTGAGTTACAAATTACAAAATCCGTGTCAGCAGAAATACCTAAAACTAACGCTCCATCTCTACCAAAAGTAATACTACTTATTGATGTTGGAGCAGTTACTCGATTTCCTAACGTGGGCTCCCAATAAAAATCTGTATTTGTATTGGTTCCATCAACTAAATGGACAGTAACATTTGTTCTTAATAAAACAGCTTGGCTACGCCCTTGAGATAAGGTTGAGATCAGCTCTCTCGTATTCGCATTTAATCTTTGTTTTGCCATGAGTTGAGTAAAAGACGGCGCAGCCATCATTGCGATAATAGCCATTACCGCAATCGTCACCATGAGCTCAACCAAGGTGAACCCTTCTTGCGGAATAATTCCCCTCATCCCCAGAAACCCCAAATAAACTTAAAAATTTTTATTTATTATTTAAATTTTACGGTTTAGATTTACAAAACAAATACAAAGCAGATAAAGGGTATAAAAAAACAGATAATCGTCACATCAACAATTATCTGTTTTACTATTTTAAAATCAGTATGTTAAATAAGTCACACTTTATGCTTGAGTCACGTGAATGCGTAATTCTTTAGGAAGACTAAAGGTTATGTTCTCTTCACGTCCATCTAATTCTTTAGGTGCTTGCGCGCCCCAGTCTTGTAAACGTTGAATCACTTGCTTAATTAGAATTTCCGGCGCTGACGCACCCGCTGTCACACCAATTTTGCAAGTATCATTGAACCATGACTGTTCTAACTGATCAGCATTATCTACAAGGTAAGCTGCTTTGCCCATACGCTCTGCAAGCTCGCGTAAACGATTTGAATTTGATGAGTTAGGTGAACCTACGACCAATACCACATCACACTGTTCGGCCAAGTCACGTACAGCATCCTGTCTGTTTTGAGTTGCGTAGCAAATATCGTCTTTACGTGGCCCTTGAATATGAGGAAATTTTGCACGCAAAGCATCAATAACTTTAGCCGTATCATCAATTGATAAAGTTGTTTGAGTTACAAATGCAAGTTTTTCAGGATGTCTTACTGCAAGTGCAGCAACATCCGCTTCATCTTCAACCAGATAAATGTCACCACCTTTTAATTTGTCATATTGCCCCATTGTTCCTTCAACTTCAGGGTGTCCTTCATGACCAATTAAAATTGCTTCAGTACCTTCACGTGCATATTTAGTCACTTCAATATGAACTTTGGTAACCAAAGGGCAAGTCGCATCAAACACTTTTAAGCCTCGGCGCTCAGCTTCTTGTTGAACGGCTTTTGAAACACCGTGCGCACTAAAAATTACAATTGAATCATCCGGAACCTGATCTAGTTCATCAACAAAAACTGCCCCTCTTTGACGTAAGTCATCTACCACAAATTTATTGTGTACAACTTCATGACGTACATAAATAGGAGGATTAAAACATTCTAAAGCCCGATTGACGATTGCTATGGCTCGATCAACACCGGCACAAAAACCACGCGGATTAGCTAACACAATTTCCATAACAGCCTCAAAATTAATAAAACAGGGGAATTTCTCTTGAATATTTGCAATTAAAACTATTCAGTTTAAACGCACGGTACACTACAATAGCGAAGATATTTTATCATATCAGGAAAAATATCATGTCGGGTCTATTGTTTGTCGTTTCTGCTGCATCAGGAACAGGCAAAACATCTTTGGTGAAAGCCCTGCTTGACCGTGTAAGCAATTTACATGTTTCAGTCTCGCATACTACCCGAGGTCAACGTCCTGGTGAGTTAGATGGTGTTCACTATCACTTCACTACAAAAGATGACTTTCTAGACCAAGTAAACCATGAAGGCTTTATCGAATACGCTGAAGTATTTGGTAATTACTATGGCACTTCTCAAGCAACTGTAAAACAACAGTTAGCTCAAGGGCACGATGTTCTACTTGAAATTGATTGGCAAGGTGCAGAGCAAGTACGCAAACTTTTTCCTGAATCCAAGCAACTATTTATTTTACCGCCAACACAGTTTGACCTACGTCAGCGTTTATCTAATCGCGGTACTGACTCAGTTGACGTCATTGAACATCGTTTAAGCTGTGCAGTTGAAGACATGCAGCATTACACGAACTTTGATTACATCATTATTAATGATGATTTTAATAAAGCCTTACATGAGCTTGAAGCTGTGATTACAGCAAATCGTTTAGTGTTATCTCAGCAAGCAAAACGTCATCAAACATTAATTCAAGACTTGATTACTCCTCAACCAAAACAGGAATAACTTGAGTCTGGATCGAAAGCCTTTTATACTGTTTAGTCTGTTCAAATTCACCATTCCAAAACGAGAACTTTTATGGCACGCGTCACCGTTGAAGATTGTTTAGATCATGTAGACAACCGTTTTGAGCTTGTGCTCGTTGCAAGTAAACGTGCTCGTCAATTGGCACGTCAAGGCATGGAGCCAACTGTAGAATGGGATAACGACAAACCGACTGTAGTTTCTTTGCGCGAAATCGCGGCAGGACACGTTACGAAAGAAATTCTTAAACAACGTGAACAAGATTATCAAACTTCTAGTCTTGATCTTGCTCTTTCTACAAACAGCTTGAATTTAGAAGGTTTTTCTTTCTAATTAATTCTGTTTCATAAAAAAACCATCGTTTTTCTGCGGTGGTTTTTTATTTGGCTTTGTCTTGAATTTAAAGATATTGAAAAAATCAATTATTTTCATTGAAAAAAAATACACTTTTTCAAATGAAAAAATTGACAAGTTCCGCAATATGCTTTTCATTAAGAAGTAGATAGATTTAGTTTCTCAGCATTAGGAAAAAGGGTGATTTATGCCAGGCGAAGAGGTCAGCCAAGCCAAGCAACAGCTTAAATTGATTATCGACCCTTACTTATCGGTAAGTGAGGTCGAGAAAGTGCTTGCTGCCTGTGATTTTGCCGATCTAGCGCATACTGGCATTACACGTAAAAGTGGTGAACCCTACATTCTGCATCCAATTGCTGTCAGCTGCATTCTTGCGAACATGCGTTTAGATGCTGAAACTTTAATGGCAGCACTTTTGCATGATGTTATTGAAGACACTCAATATACAAAAGAAGATATTACTGAAAAGTTCGGTCTGACAGTTGCCGAGCTGGTTGACGGTGTAACCAAACTTAGCCAGTCAAGTGATAAAGAATATAACAAGGCCGCCTCATTCCGAAAAATCTTGCAAGCGACCCTACAGGACCCACGTGTCATTATTATTAAATTAGCCGATCGCTATCATAATATGACAACTCTAGGTGCTTTACGTCCAGATAAACGCGCCCGTATTGCTCAAGAAACTCTTGATATCTTTGTGCCAATGGCGAGATTAGTCGGCATGAATGAAATGGGCGATAATCTAGAAAATCTTTGTTATCAGAATCTTGATCTTGATATGTTTGATAACGTGCAAAATGCACTACGTCAAACCAAACCAGAGCGATGTAAATATCAAAGTATCTGGGAACAAAACCTCGCTGAACTTCTCCACAACTATCATATCCAAGGCCGCATTAAAAAGAAAAATAACAATATCGAATTATTACGCCATTTCGTTAAAAATGAGATGGATCTACAAGAGCTTACCCATAGCCATGCTTTTGAAATTGTTTTACAAACAATTGCCGACTGTGACCGCTTAGTTGATGCCTTAAGAGAAAATTTTCAGGTCATTCAATATCAGGACCATATCCGTCGTCCGTTACCAGGTGGCAATCAATCTTTACTGATTAAACTTAAAGGCGAAAAAACCACACTATCTCTTACCATCCAAACCGAGCTTATGCGTAAAGCTGCCCGTTTTGGGGTAGTGCTCGGTGAAAATGCACCACAAACTTGTCGCTCAGCCATTCAGGCATCTATGCAAAACCTGAATACGCTTATCGATGGAGAATGTGCAAAAACAACCTTCAATGATTTATTAGATTACTTACATCAAGAAAAAATTTGGGTTTACACACCACATGGTCAACTCCATGAGTTACCACAAGGTGCTACCGTAGTTGATTTTGCTTATTCAGCAAGTTTATTTTTAGGTAATCATGCAGTTGGTGCAAAAGTGGATGGTGAGATTAAACCATTATCTACACCATTAATTAGCGGTCAGGTTATCGAAGTTATTACGGATGTTTTAGCAACACCAAATCCAGACTGGTTAAGCTTTATTAATACGCAAAAAGCGCGTCGTGCTTTACAACATGTTCTTAAAGATCAGGAAATTGAAGAACAGCGTCTTGTGGGTGAGCAAGCACTTTCTCGCGCATTAAAACTCTTCAATCGTTCGATCAGTGATCTCTCTGATGCTGACTGGTTAGATTTACTGCAGTGGCGTCACATCGATAACAAGAATACATTGTTTGAACAAATTGCGGTTGGTGACTTACTTCCTCAACTTGTGGCTAATCACCTATTTGCTCATGACAAACACCCTCAAGTAGAAAACTCAGATCGACTTATTCAGAGTACTGAAGGTATCGACGTTAAATATGCGCATTGCTGCAATCCAGTTTTGGGTGACCCAATTCAGGGGCACTTAACACGTCGTGGGTTAATTGTGCATCGCATCCGCTGCCATAACTTGCTACATGAACAACATCTACATCCTGAAAATATTATGCCGCTTCAATGGAAAGCAGATGATGTAGATGATGTACGTTTTACCGCCTACCTCGCTATAGATATGGCAATGAATGATGAACAGGTATCAGACCTGATCTATCAATGTCGTAAAAATAATGCTGGGGTAGAGATGGTTCATTCAAATGAGCAAAGAACTTTTGTTAATATTGTAGTTAACAACCGTAAACATATTGCAAAAGTCATCCGTGACTTACGTATGCATTATGGTTTCCCGCGTATTGAACGTTTGGATGCTGCTAATCCCCAAATGGAAGTTTCCAAAGTAAGCTAGTCTTTACAAGAGCTATTGGTCAGGTTTATGTTTCTTTAACAAAATCAAACTTTCCAAATCCACTTAATCAATTAAATCGATGATACTTTTGTCCAAACCTATCATCGATTATGATGGAAAGAGATTTAATCAAGGAGAACCAAATGTCCCGCCAAGTGATTCATACTGAAAATGCCCCTGCTGCTATCGGCACATACTCTCAAGCTATTTTAGTAGACAATACGCTATATCTATCAGGGCAGATTGGTTTAGACCCATACAGTATGGAACTTGTAGAAGGTATCGAAGCTCAAATTCGCCGTGTATTTGATAATTTAAAAGCGGTTTGTGAAGCTGCTGGTGGTTCACTTGCAGACATTGCCAAACTTAATATTTTCCTAACCGATTTATCAAATTTCCAACTTGTAAACCAAATTATGGGTGAATATTTTGCTCAACCGTATCCTGCCCGTGCAGCATTAGGTGTAGCTAGTCTACCTAAAGGTGCATTAGTAGAAATGGATGGTATTGTTGTTATTAATCAATAGGATACAAAATATTAAACACTCGAAATTAAAAAATATTTAGCTCTAAATTAGGTACCACCCTTGCTTAAAATCTGAACACCACTCAGATTTCCGCTCAGGTGGTATTTTTTTATCCAAAATCCCAATAATAATAAATGAGATTTTAAATGAATTTCATTGACAAACGATAATAATTATCAATAATATCAATTATCGCATTTATATTTGGGGATCACTCCCATGTACGTTTGCTTGTGTCGTGGCATTACCGATCAAGATATTAAAGACGCTGTTGAAAATGGCGCTGAAAGCTATCGCGAAATTCGCGACTTGCTTGATCTCGGTACTTGCTGTGGACGCTGTGCACCAGAAGCACGTGCTATTATTAGTGAAGAATTATCAGAAATCGCTGCTCGTATTTCTGTAGCTGCTTAAAAGAATTATAAATATTTAACCGTATTTATTAGCTCCTCCACCGCTTTTTGCGGAACGTTACTAGTTCCTCATTCAAGCGGTTTTTTTTGGCAGGAAACTCTCCTGCACTAATATTGTGTTGTTTTTGATTGCGATTTTCATTTGCTGTTCCATAAACTACTCGCCATATCCATGATTGTTCACTAAAATGGTTTTATAGATTGCCTTAATTGGATTAAGGCAGAAATTGTTTTGGAGTAGCTACAATGAAAGGCAATCGTGATGTCATTAATCAGCTTAACCAAGTGCTGTATCATCATTTAACTGCAATTAATCAATACTTTTTACATTCACGCATGTTTAATGATTGGGGAATTGAACAGCTAGGTTCTGCCGAATATAAAGAATCAATTCGTCAAATGAAGCATGCAGACAAAATTATTGAACGTATTTTGTTTTTGGAAGGCCTGCCTAATCTTCAGCATTTAGGTAAACTTTACATTGGTCAGCACACCGAAGAAGTCTTACACTGTGACATTCGTAAAGTGAAAGAAAATATAGAAGCGATTCAGCAAGCAGTAGCTTTAGCTGAAACTGAGCAAGACTATGTGACTCGTGATCTCGTTCAAGAAATTTTAGAGAAAGAAGAAGAGTATTGGGACTGGTTAGATACCCAGATTGACCTTATCGGCAACGTTGGCATTGAAAATTACATCCAGAGTCAGATGTAGTTTCTCATAAAAAAATCCCCTTGAGTACAAGGGGATTTTTTTATTACTTTTCTTTTAATAAATCTGGTAGCGTTATTTTTTGCTTATAGAGATGCTTTAAAATTAATATTTGCTGCTGCGCTTGCTCTATTTTTCCATTATAAGCCAGCAATTTTGCATATTTACGTAAATTATAGGGAGTCGCTTTATTCTTTACTGAATTTCCCCACTCAACTAAATCAGCTTCAGATAATTTAGTTTCTGGATTAAGTTCAATCCATTTTAAACGCTCTTCAAACTGCGTTAAAACAAAAATTTTACTGCTTCCCATGAACTCTGCATTTGGCTTTTTATTCTTATAAAGTAAATTACTATTCAGAACATAGACATTATAATCACGTAAAATCGCAATAATAAGCAGTAAACTAACTATCCATATTAAGCGAAAAAGTTGCTTATTAAGTACAATTCCTTTGAGTACTGGAGTCTGCGCCTGAACAATACCAAGTAAAAAACCACAGGTAAGCAAGAAATAAGCATAGCGCTGTGGGAACTCGAACATGGCATGAATAAACACCGCACACACCATCATAATCGCTATAATTGAGATGCTTTCTTTAGCCTGTTGATTTAACCAAAGGAACCAACACGCAAAGTAAGCAATGATTACAGCAGCTAATGGAATACCATTCCAGACAATTAAATCAAGCAGTACATTATGGGCGCTATTAAACCATACATGTACAGTTCCATATTGAATACTATCGACTACAGCAACACTAGTTTGGCTCCACCCATACCCAGCCCATGGTTGCTGAGCTATAGCATGCAATATTTGTATCCACATACCTACACGCTCATGCCCCGAACCTGCCCGAGCAACAAACGTACTCGTTTCAGTAATCTCTGTATTTGTAGAGAATTCGATGAATTGAGTGATATAAGGTAAGATTAAGCCAGCAATTAAAAAAAATGTTAGGCACCACAAGAAGCCTTGAGCAAATCCAAATCTTTTTTGCTTTCCAAACTGCTTAATCATCCAATAGATAAGTAAAAATGGAAAAACTATCCATGAAGTTCTTGACTGACTCAATGCGACCGTAAATAAAATAATGAGCGCTGAAGGCAATAACAACCAGATAGTTACTTTGTTCTTTTCATATAAATACAAACACCCTAATAATCCAATAATTAAAAAGGTCGCCATATTATTGGGTTGACCAAAATTACCGTAAGGACGATTACCCAGCAACTTAAGCACATACGGAATATGAGACTCGATATTCAACCATTGGCAAATTGCAATGAAGCTAGTGGCAAGGGATACAATAATTACGAGTAAGCTAAAACCCGAAAAGATTTGATCGCGCTTTTGTTGATCTAAAGATAGGTTGTAACCAGCCAAGACCATAAACCAAAAACCAAGCAAGTAAAATGAACTCAATAAGGCTGTGCTCAGATCAAAAACTAAACCCAAACCCCACTGTACTATTGGGATTAAAGTAAATGGCAGCAACAATAGTTGTGCCCTAGGAATTTTAATATTTTGCTGAATTAGAGCGGCTAATACACATAATCCAGCCCCAAAAGTACTCACTTCACTCGAGAACATGACCCAAGGGCTATAGTGAAATGGAGACAACCATGCAAAACCTAACAGGATTGCAGCGAGGAATAGGAAGAATACTTGCATAGTGAGAGGTTAGAGACCAAAACTGGAAAGAATTATACATGCAAATAGAAAAAGAGAAGTTCTAACTAATTTATAAACTGCTAATACCGATAGAAGTAAATTTTAAAATAAAAAACGCACCATGAGGTGCGTTTTTTTATTTTTTATTATTAGCTAGTACTAGTTGTCGGGCAAGCTGAAGTAGCATATTTTTGCAACACGTTTGAAGAACAAGTCCATGTACCTGTACCAGCATTTCTTGTCCAAACGATGGTTTGGGTAGCAATCGCTTGAGCAGCACTATTACCTATTGTCGCAGTAATTGTTGAATCAGTTGTCGCGTTAGCACCAATTACTGCAACAGGAACACCTGTAACCCCAGAAGATACTCCATTAGTTCCATTTAAGCCACCTGTAGCAGCACCTGTTAAAATATTTGATCCAGTAGCGCCAAAGTCACATGCAGCCGTTGCTTTTCCATCAAGTATACATGTATCTAAAGCAGTTTTCAGACCTGCAGCTTCATCTACAGCTCTTGTTACTTGTGATTTCGCAATATAAGTTTGATATTGCGGAATTGCAATTGCCGCCAAAATACCGATAATCGCAACCACGATCATGAGTTCAATTAATGTAAAACCTTTTTGTGCATTCATAGCCTTTTTCCCCAAAGATTGTATGTATGTTTTTATATAAGCTTTTTCAGCTATCAACTATAATGCAGCAACCATGCCAACTTTTATTTTTATTATAAAACAAAAACTTATACAATCTTTTCAATTTAATAAATATAAAATCACTGTAAATAACTGACAAAAATCGTCATATAACTTTTTAACCAAATGCATCACACATCAAAAAAAGTAAACAAAACTTATCAAAGTTTATATTTGCTTTTGTGAACAAACTCTCTTTAAAAATAAATAAATAGGTGACATTTTTTGTCAGTCACCTTAAGAAATAAAATTTAAAAATTATGGATATAGAACTTTTAGAAAATAACTTAATTAATAATAATTGGAGCATTTCCCAATTCATTGGATTGATCTGGTATGTTTTCATCATAAAAACGTGACATTACCTCTCCAATTTGATGAACACCAATCACTACAGCTTGCTGATATTGTTTTTGTTTAAGTTGTTGAACGATAGACTCACAAATCTGTTGCCAGACTTGATCATTAGTGGCATTTCTAATACCGCGGTCAAATATAATTTCTACTGTACGTTCACATAGGTTCAAATAAAGTAGTACGCCACTGTTTAATGCGGTATCCCATACCCCTAATTCTGCAAATAACTGCTGTGCCCTTAAACGTGTATTTTGTCTGTAGGCCTGTGAACATGGAATATGACCTTCAATTACAACTTGTATTTCTCCAACATGCCCATGTTCTGCTTGTTGTACCGCATCAGCAATAGTTTGCTTATCTTGTTTTGAAAAATAACGGCTACTGGCCGGAAAATAGCATAGATGTTTAAACCAACGTTTTAGGCTTGGCTCTACAGATTCCTCAATTTTAGGTTGAGTAATAATTTGTGTTGTTTCTGATGTTGTTACCATGAGCCTGATGCACCTCCACCGCCAAAACGACCTCCACCCCCGCCATAGCCTCCGCCTCCACCGCCGAAGCCACCACCACGCCCTCCTCCGCCTGCACCACTCAGAATAACCTGTAGAATCAGTTGGGCAATTGAAGTAATGAGTAAAAAGAAGATTCCAAAGCCAAGTAATAAGCTAGTCACTAGACCTGCGCCATTTACAAACCCTGCTACCGCCGCAGCGACGCCCGCAGTAGATGCACTAAGAGGTCGCCCTACAATAAATGACCCCACAATTCCGGCAACAAGAATAAATAGAGCCATTGTAAGGGTTGTTTGTTTGGCTTGTTGCTCTTCTGCGGCTTGGTGTTGTCGTTCCTTTAAATCTTGAGCAGCTTGCTGAGCAACTTCTGGATCAAGATTTAAAATTCTTCCAATTTCATCAACACCTGCATTTAAACCTTGCGCATATTGGGCTTGTTTAAAATAGGGTGTGATTTGGTTTCTAATAATTCGACTCGAGACAATATCTGGTAATACGCCCTCTAAGCCATATCCGGTTAAAATTTGTATACGGCGGTCATTTACCGCAACCGCAATGAGCAATCCGTTATCGCGCTTTGCTGAACCAAGTTGCCATTTTTCACCTACACGCAATGCATAATCAAAGATATCTTCTTGCCCTGTTGTAGGAACAATAACAATACCGATTTGTGCTTTGCCTTGTTGATATAAACTTAGAATTTTTTGGTCGAGCTGCTGCTTCTCTGCCTCGCTTAATATATTTGCTTGATCAATAACAGGCTGATTTAAGGTTGGCAAACCACGAATCGATTCACCATCTGCCATATCGTTGGCGACTTGAGCTTGGGGAGCTACGCCAGAAGCAGACTGTTCACTTTTAGAAGCGGAAGCTTGAGCCTGCTGCTTCTGAATAATTTTGCCCGCTACAATGGTGTCAGTTTCATCAGTAGCAGTTGCAATATTAGTCTCACTCCATGCTGCATTCTGAAAAAGAACACCGCAACAGAGCAAAATTAAGGTAATAACAAATACCTTAATTTGCTTAAGCTGAAGCAATATATTATTTCTCATGCAGCACTCCTTTGATTCTTAAAATTAATCAAAAGAAACTTTTGGTGCCTGCTGTGCAGATGCTTCGGCAGAGAAATTGGCTTTTGGATGCATACCAATTACTTTTGCAGTCACTGCTTGCGGGAACTGGCGTACATATCCGTTGTAGTCTTGCACTGTTGTAATATAACGATTACGAGCTACAGCAATACGGTTTTCTGTTCCTTCCAGTTGAACTTGAAGTTCTTGGAATTGGGTATTGGCTTTTAAATCTGGATAGTTTTCAGAAACAGCAATCAAACGAGATAAAGCCCCTGTTAATTGACTTTGAGCCTGTTGGTATTTTTCAAGTAAAGCCGGGTCTTCTAGAACTTCTTTATCAACCTTCAAACCAGCAACATTCGAACGTGCCTGTGTAACCTCGGTTAAGACTTGTTCTTCATGCTTAGCATAGCCTTTTACAACATTCACAAGGTTTGGTACTAAATCTGATCGACGTTGATATTGGTTTTGAACTTCAGACCAAGCTGCCGTTACTGCTTCATCTTTGACTTGTAAAGTGTTATAGCCACACCCTGAAAACAATAAGGTACTGGCAAGTGTCGTCGCGATCGCGAGTTGTTTCAATGTTTTCATCGTCACATTATCCTCAAGTTTTTCTTTATATTTTTAACCTTTTTCCTCGATTGTATGATGATTTTGGCATTATTGTGTTGCTTTTATTTTATTGATTTAAAAACCGGATTTTTCAATCCGGTTATTTATTAACTTAATAGTTGGTCTTTTTCTTGTTGAAAACTTGCCATTCGATATTCATCTGCCAAAGAACTTTTCCAGTAATCGACCATACGACCATAATCCTTTTGACTTGGATGGAAATCTTTTTTGTAATATGCGAAATATTCGGGCATGAGCTGAACAAGCATTTTAACCAGCAAATATAAACCAAATAAATTACCTCCAATTTTAGGTAAGCTATTCCATTTATCTTGCCAAAATAAGCGGGTTGTTCCATAAAAAGCAATACTGGCAAATCCTGTGGTAACACTACGCATGAGTAAGCGACGAATACGATCATCCCCATACACATGCTGATAGACATCGAACGCCACTGAACGGTGCTCAATTTCTTCAATCGCATGCCATACCCAAAGTTTTAGCGCATCTTGATCTAACGTTTTTAATAACTCTGGGTGCTGTAAAACATATCCCCCAAGTAGAGCAGTAAAATGTTCAAAAGCACAGGTAAGGGCCAATTGCAGTTTAGGAGGAATCGTTCTTAAATATTTATCACGCTGATTTAGCCAGTTTTGAAAGCTGTCTAGATTATAATCATCACGCCGCCAAGCTTCATTAAACTCATCATGAGCTTTGGAATGCATTGCCTCTTGCCCAATAAAAGCGGCAATTTGAGCCTGTAATTGTGGGTCGGAAACCTTATCACGTACATTGCGCACGCTATTTACGAAAAACTGCTCTCCTACAGGAAACGTTGAAGATAGTGCAGTTAAAAAGTGAGACATAAGAGGAGAATTCGCAAAATAGTGCCGCTTGATCGCCTTAGGATTAAATTCAAGGCGACGCACAGTAATACCCAACGCTTTTCGACGATTTAAATATGATTTTTCTGCCGTCATACCTGCGATGCTCATGTTCAACACCTATTGTATTGAAGAAGGAAGCTTTGAGTATGTCGTGATGGTTAAAGGCTAAAAAGGGCTAAAAAGCTTATTGTATTTGCCAAAAATATCAAAGTGACTAGCGGTAAAAATAAAGCCTGCATCAAGCAGGCTTTATTAAAAACTTTAAAAATAGTTTTTTAGATTAAACACCGAGGTAGTCTAAAATTCCTTCAGCAGCTTGGCGGCCTTCCCAAATTGCAGTCACGACAAGGTCTGAACCACGGACCATATCGCCACCAGCAAAGATTTTCGGGTTCGATGTCTGAAATTTGAATTCTTGCTTTTCAGCTGCCACAACACGGCCTGAACCATCAAGATTAATATTCGCGTTACCAAACCAGTCAGCTGGGCTTGGGCGGAAACCGAATGCAAGTAAAACCGCATCAGCTGGTAATACTTCTTCAGAACCTGGAACTGGTTCAGGGCTACGACGGCCACGACTATCGGGTTCACCCATTTGAGTCGTCACCACTTTAACGCCTGTCACTTTGCCATTTTCGCCTACGATTTCGATCGGTTGACGATTGAACAAGAATTTCACACCTTCTTCATAGGCATTTTTTACTTCACGTGCAGATCCTGGCATGTTGCTTTCATCACGACGGTATGCACACGTTACATCATGAGCACCTTGACGTAATGAAGTACGGTTACAGTCCATCGCTGTATCACCACCACCAAGTACAATCACTTTTTTACCATCTAAGCTAATGTACTCACTTGGGTCTTTTTCCCAACCTTGGCAACGGTTCACGTTAGAGATCAAGAAATCAAGTGCATCATAAACACCTGCAAGATCTTCACCTGGGAAGCCACCCTTCATGTAGGTATAAGTTCCCATACCCATGAATACAGCATCATATTCTGCAAGTAATTCATCAATGGTGACATCTTTACCAATTTCAGTATTTAAGCGGAATTCGATGCCCATACCTGTGAAAATTTCACGACGGCGCTTCATTACATCTTTTTCCATTTTAAATTCTGGAATACCGAATGTAAGTAAACCACCAATTTCAGGACGCTTGTCGAATACAACTGGCTTAACACCACCACGAGCTAAAATATCCGCGCAACCTAGGCCTGCCGGACCGGCACCAATGATTGCAACTTTTTTGTCAGTCCATTTCACGCCTGACATATCTGGACGCCAGCCTAAAGCGAAGGCTGTGTCGTTAATATATTTTTCAGCATTACCAATAGTCACTGCACCAAAACCATCATTTAAGGTACAAGCACCTTCACATAAACGGTCTTGTGGACATACGCGACCACATACCTCAGGTAATGTGTTGGTTTGATGGCAAAGCTCAGCAGCTTGGAAAATTTGGCCTTCAGCAATGAGTTTTAACCAGTTTGGAATGTAGTTATGTACAGGACATTTCCATTCGCAATATGGGTTACCACAACCTAAACAACGGTGAGTCTGATTAGCGACAGTTTCCGATGTAAAAGGTTTATAAATTTCCACAAATTCTGCTTTGCGGACAGTAATATCTTTTTTCTCTGGATCTTGGCGTGCTACATCCAGAAATTGAAAGTCATTATTTAGGCGTTCTGCCATGTCTCTCTCCGTGGGTAGGCGCGGATTTCACTGTTGCCCGCACCTGCCTATGTCGTTGCAGTCGTGGAATTATTGTGGATCAGCTTGTGTTGTTTTCAAAAGCGTTTGCAAATTAGCAGCCTTTGGTTTCACAAGCCAGAATTTACGGCTGTAGAAATCGAACTCATTGCGGATTTTATAAGCCCAAGCACTACCTGTTTCTTTGATATGCTCATCGATAATACGCAACAAGAACTCTTTATGATCTTCCATAGATTCTGTTGAAATACGATTTAAATCAATCAATTCATGGTTGTAGTAATCTACAAAGTCATTATCAAGGTCAAGTACATAAGCAAAACCACCAGTCATGCCTGCACCAAAGTTATGGCCTACTTTACCAAGTACAGTCACAACACCACCTGTCATATATTCACAGCAGTGATCACCAGCACCTTCAATTACAGCAAATGCACCAGAGTTACGAACTGCAAACCGCTCACCCGCTGTACCCGCTGCAAAAAGCTTACCGCCAGTTGCACCATACAAACAGGTATTACCAATAATTGCTGTGTTTTGTGTTTGGAAAGGCGAACCTTGTGGTGGGAAGATTGAGATACGACCACCTGCCATACCTTTACCCACATAGTCGTTTGCATCACCTTCAAGACGGATGTGTAAACCACCAGCGTTCCATACACCAAGCGACTGACCAGCAGTACCAGTTAAGTTCATGACTACAGGATGCACTTCCATGCCTAAGTTGCCGTAGCGACGAGCAATTTCACCTGACACACGAGCACCGATCGAACGGTCACAGTTCACAACTTTGAAGTTGAACTGACCGCCTGCACTTGATTCAATTACAGGAAGCATTTCTTCAACCATTTTCTCAGCCAATACACCTTTATCAAATGGTGCATTACCCTGTACTTCACAATACTGTGCTTTACCGTCAGCAGATGGATGAGATGTTAACAATGCACTTAAATCAAGGTGAGCATGTTTTTCAGTTTCACCCGATAATACTTCAAGTAAATCAACACGACCAATTAAGTCTTTCAATGAAGAAACACCTAATGCTGCTAACCATTCACGAGTCTCTTCCGCAATAAAGTGGAAGAAATTGATCAGCATTTCTGGCTCGCCAATATAGTGCTCTTGACGTAAGTGATCTTGTTGAGTTGCAACACCTGTTGCACAGTTGTTCAAGTGACAAATACGTAAATATTTACAACCTAAAGCAATCATTGGTGTTGAACCGAAACCAAAGCTCTCAGCGCCTAAAATTGCTGCCTTGATCACATCAAGACCAGTTTTTAAACCACCATCAGTTTGTACGCGTACTTTGCCACGTAAGTCATTCACGCGAAGTGCTTGATGCGCCTCACTGAGACCTAATTCCCATGGAGAACCCGCATGGTGAATTGATGAAAGTGGAGATGCTGCTGTACCACCGTCATAACCAGAAATGGTAATGAAGTCTGCATATGCCTTAGCAACACCAGCAGCAATTGTTCCCACACCCGGTTCAGATACCAGTTTTACTGACACCATTGCTTTCGGGTTAACTTGTTTCAAGTCAAAAATTAACTGAGACAAATCTTCAATTGAGTAAATATCGTGATGTGGTGGAGGTGAAATCAGCGTTACACCCGGTACAGAGTAACGTAAACGTGCAATTAAGCCATTTACTTTACCACCTGGTAACTGACCGCCTTCACCTGGTTTTGCACCTTGAGCAACTTTAATTTGCAATACTTCAGCAGAAGTTAGGTAAGCAGGTGTTACACCAAAACGACCAGATGCGATCTGTTTGATTTTAGAGTTACGAATTGTGCCGTAGCGAACAGGATCTTCACCACCCTCACCAGAGTTTGAACGGCCACCAATTGTATTCATCGCGATTGCAATTGCTTCATGTGCTTCTGGAGAAAGAGCACCTAAAGACATACCTGCCGAGTCAAAACGAGGCAAGATATCTGCAACTGACTCTACTTGGTCAACTGGAATCGAATTCGTTGTTTTTAACTTGAATAAGTCACGAATAGTTGCAACCGGACGGTTGTTAACCAACTCAGCATATACTTTAAAGTCTTCATACTTACCAGAGCGAACAGCCGTATGTAATGAGTTAATCACGTCTGGGTTGAACGCATGGTACTCTTTATCAAATACGAATTTAAGCAAACCACCCTGATCAATCGGTTTGCGATTTGACCAAGCTGTAGCAGCTAATTTTTTCTGGTCTTTTTCAAGGTCAGCAAATGTTGCACCTTGAATACGACTTGGAACACCCAAGAAACACTGATCTACAACTTCAGACGACAAACCTACTGCTTCAAAAAGCTGACCGCCACGATACGATGCAACTGTAGAGATACCCATTTTTGAAAGAACTTTTAATAGGCCTTTCTCAATCCCTTTACGGAAGTTCGCTTGTGCGTGGATTGGATCACCTAAAAGCTCACCTTTAGCAATCAAATCATTGATCACGTCATATGCTAGGTATGGGTAAACTGCGGTTGCACCGAAACCAAGTAATACCGCAAATTGGTGCGGATCACGGGCAAAACCAGTTTCAACCATGATATTAGCATCAGTACGTAAACCAGTTTTAATGAGGTAATGGTGTACCGCACCTGTTGCAAGTGCTGCATTTGCAGGCAAGAAACCTTGGCGAATATTTTTATCAGTTAAAACAATTAAAGTTTTACCATCACGAACTGCTTGTGCCGCTTCTTCACAAATACGTGTAATCGCAGCTTGCAAACCTTCTTCTTCAGCATAGTTCAAATTGATGTCAACAGACTCATAGCCTGCACGATCAATACTACGGATTTGCTGCATTTTTGAGTTAGACAGAACAGGGCTCGAAATAATGATTCGATCTGCGTGCTCTGGACCTTGCTCAAATACATTTTGCTCACGACCTAAACACGTCTCAAGGGACATTACAATCGATTCACGTAATGGATCGATTGGAGGGTTAGTCACCTGTGCAAATTGTTGACGGAAATAATCAGTCACATGACGTACTTGACGAGACAATACAGCCATTGGCGTATCATCACCCATAGAACCTACTGCTTCCTGACCACTTTCAGCAATTGGACGCAATAACTGGTCACGCTCTTCAAATGTCACCATAAACATTTTTTGAGCTGCTTTTAAAGCATCTCCAGTTAAACCTTGATCAACTAATTGTTCTTCAAGTTCAGGATTAGCCTTTAAGCGAATTGCATGATCACGCAACCATTCACGGTACGGACGCATGTTTTTAAGATGAGTGTTTACATCTTTAGTATCAAGTACTTTGCCTGTTAAGGTATCAACTACCAAAATTTGGCCTGGACCTACACGGCCTTTAGAAACCACGTCTTCAGGTTCATAGCCCCAAACACCAATTTCAGATGCTAAGGTAATGTAATCATTTTTAGTAATTACCCAACGCGCAGGACGTAAACCATTACGGTCAAGCATACAGATTGCATGACGACCATCTTGAATTACCAAGCCCGCAGGACCATCCCAAGCTTCCATGTGCTTAGAGTTGAACTCATAGAATGCGCGTAAGTCCGCATCTAAAGTTTCTACGTTTTGCCAAGCTGGCGGTACGAGCATACGTAACGCACGGAATAAATCCATACCGCCGCCGACCAAGATCTCAAGCATATTATCTAAGCTTGATGAGTCTGAACCAGTACGATTTACCATCGGGTTAAGTTCAGTTAAGCCCGGCAACAATGGATTTTCAAATTTAGGAGTACGTGCTAATGACCAGTTACGGTTTGCTGTAATGGTGTTAATTTCACCATTATGAGCAAGATAACGGAAAGGCTGAGCCAATGGCCAACGTGGTAAAGTGTTGGTCGAGAAACGTTGATGGAACACGACAATATGTGATTTTAAACGTTCGTCTGCCAAGTCTGTATAGAACTCAGCAATCGCAGCAGGCATCATCAAGCCTTTATAAGTGATCACTGTCGAACAAAGCGTAGTCACATAGAATAACGGATCTTTTTGTAATTGTTGTTCCGCACGGCGACGCGCTAAAAATAGCTTACGGTTGAACTCAACTTCGGTTACACCCATTGGACAGTTCACAATGACCTGTTCAAAAGCAGGTAAAGACTGAAGTGCAATTTCACCTAGTGCATCGTTATTTGTAGGCACAACGCGCCAAGCCAGTACGCGTAAGCCTTCTGCTTCAATTTCTTTATTTAAAATATTTTTAGAATGTTGCGCTAATGCCGGATCAATATTTAGAAATACCGTACCCACAGCAAAAACTTCGCTCAGTGTAATATCACTCAGTTTTTTTGCTTCATCACGAAAAAATTGCTTTGGCATCGCCAATAATAAGCCGCACCCATCTCCCGTCTTGCCATCTGCGGCAATACCACCACGGTGCGTCATGCAACTTAAACTGTGAATCGCGGTTTCTACAAGATGATGACTTGATTCACCCTTCATATGGGCAATCAGTCCAAAACCACAGTTATCCTTAAACTCATCAGGTTGATATAAACCTTGAGCGGGAGCTACAGTATTAGGCGATGGCATGTGCATAGCGTACCCTTCTTTCAATAAGGCTCTTTCGAGCGTCAAACAAACAACTTATTTCTGCGATATTGCCTACGGACGATAGTTAGCTCAATGTTTCGCAAAAAAAAATTTTGGGCTGATAAGCCAATATACGCTGTTCCATAAATGCGTACACTGGTTTTTGCTAGAAAAATGTTTTGACTTATTTCGCACTCTTTTAAAGCAGTTCGACCCCACGACTCTGCATAGACTTCACTCTTTAGAGCGCCAAAATAGTTAGCAGTACATTAATAAGCACAAGAATAAAGCAAAAACTATGCCAATATGATTTTTACAACTTAAGTGTTTATATTTATTAAAAATAGATCAGTTTTATTCAGGCTATCATTTTAATAAATGACCAAATACGCACCACACTTGATCAAAGAGTATATGTATTTCTTATTATTGCACTATATTTGTGCAAATTATTCTTACCATTAGTTCCCTCTTGTGCCCTCATTTATTGCACTTTTTGGAGGAGCTTCAGTTGCACGATTTTGTTGAGTCTTTTTAGCAGTATCAACAGCAGAATTAGACTGGTGTACATCTACAACATTTCCCTCTGCATCTCGACGAATAATAGTTGTCCGAGTTGTAGAGTTCGTTGCTGGAGCAGCCACTTTAGGTTGCGTATTTATAGCCCCATTTACACCTGTGCCTATAAGTAAAGACTCATCAATTTTAGGCAACGCAGCTGGGCGCAACCGCACTTCATAAGTTTGGCTAATCCCACCTTTCATTTCATCCGCACCCAAATCATTGACCAGTGGCACATAAGTTGAAAATTGTTGAGGTTGCGGCTTAATTGATTCAGGCAAATTAAGATTCAGTTGTGTTAACTGCTGAATTGCATCTTCAGAACGTTTAAATACGCCATATGTCAAAACATATTGTTCAGATTGCTTTTCTCCACTTAATCGGAAGTAGATAAATTTATTTCGGTCTGAACGATTCTTTAAAAAGTTTTTAATAATATCTTCATCAGATGCACGGAATAGCTCAAGCGTCCATTGTTTCTTGTTTTCGTTCATAAACTTTGTACCGCGGAACTCTGCCTCATGTTGACCAGATACAACCGTCCGAGTCGTTAAATCAAGAGGCCTAACTTCATCAGCTAAAGCCCCCAAGTTAGCCGTTGTTGCCACTTTTTCTGGCTGAATTTGCACTGGTGTGTCTGAATCGGCTGCTTTTTCAACTTCGACAAGCTTCTTACTATCAGTCATTACCCAGAAAATAAAAGCCAGAAACAAGCAGACGATACCACCCACCAACCAGATATATTGTTGAACATTCTGCCAAAGTGTACGTGATACAGTCATGTGTTACCTTAATTTATTATCCGTGTTGATTTGCTAAAATAGCTTGTTTCATGAGTTCAACATCAAAGTCTTTAGTAATTACCGCTTGTCCAAGTTGTTTTAACAACACTAAACGTAATTGACCATTGAGAACTTTTTTATCATGTGCCATATATCCAAGGAATTCATCCAATGGAATTTTTGGACATGATATCGGCAAATTAGCGCGTTGAATAATTTTTTTTGTACGCTCTACATCATCGCTTGAAATCCAGCCTAAACGCTGTGATAAATCAGCTGCCATGACCATGCCGGTAGCAACTGCTTCGCCATGCAACCAAGTGCCATAACCAAGGTAAGATTCTATAGCATGACCAAACGTATGACCTAGGTTGAGTAAAGCACGCTCGCCTTGCTCTTTTTCATCATTTGCAACAATACGGGCTTTATGGGCGCATGAACGATAAACAGCTTCAGCTAAAAGACTAGCATCTCGACCAACCAAGCCATCCATATTTTGTTCTAACCAAACTAAAAAATCGGCATCACCTAACAAGGCATACTTAATGACTTCCGACAATCCAGCAGACAACTCTCGATCTGGTAAAGTGTTGAGTTGAGCCATATCAGCTAAAACAACTTGAGGCTGCTGAAATGCACCAAGCATGTTCTTACCCAGTGGATGATTAATGCCAGTTTTACCACCTACACTTGAATCTACCTGTGAAAGAAGTGTGGTCGGAACCTGAACAAAATATACACCACGCTGGAAACATGCTGAGGCAAAGCCAGCCATATCACCAATAACACCACCACCTAAAGCTAAAACTGTACAGTCTCGGTTAAAGCCAGCTTCAAGTAATGCATCAAAAATTAAATTTAAATGTTGAATGTCTTTATATTTTTCACCATCAGGCAAAATACAAGTAGCTATAGTTTTACCCAAACTTTTTAACGCTTCTTGATAATGAGACAAATATAAAGGAGCGACCGTTTCGTTACTCACAATCATGACCTGTTGACCATGAATATAAGGCTCAAGCAACTGTTTAGGATCAAGTTGACTGCCAATAAAAATAGGGTAACGGCGTTCGCCTAATTCAACATGTAAAGTTTGCATGAATTTATAAAACCACGAGTAAGTTTGGCTATATTAGCGTGTTAGACAAAATAAGTTGCAAAATCTTTTGAGCAAGATCACGAGCAGCGCCCTGATTAGTTTCAATCGTATAATGAGCAACTTCACGATATAAAGGATCACGTGTTTTTAACAAATCACGCAATTTTTGTTCAGGGTTTTCAACTTGTAATAGAGGTCTGTTTTTATCGCGATACGTTCGTTGTAATTGAAGTTCCACAGGAGTGTAGAGGTAAACAACAATACCGCGCTGCTTTAAAAACTCACGGTTTGGCGCTTGAGTGATGGCACCGCCCCCAGTTGCTAATACCAAGGCATTACGGGAAGTCAACTCATTCAAAACAATGGTTTCACGAGTACGAAATCCAATTTCCCCTTCTTTTTCGAAAATCCAAGGAATAGTAGCGCCCGTTTTGCGCTCAATTTCATGATCACTATCTAAAAATTCACGCCCCAATAGTTCGGCTAAATGGCGTCCAACGGTTGTTTTTCCTGCCCCCATGGGCCCTACCAAATAAATATTTGGCAGGGTTTCAAACGCTTTGCTTGGCAAGGCGCCACCTATTTCAATTGCTTTCATTGAAAAATATATTAATGATTTCTCACCAAAGTGTCATTAACAATTCGTGGCGTAACGAAAATCAGTAACTCTTGTTTATCATCAGATTTCACATCTTTTCTAAATAAACGGCCAACTACAGGGAGGTCTCCCAAGAAAGGAACTTTGGTTTGTGAATTAGAAGTTGCCTGTTCAAATACTCCACCTAAAATAACGGTTTCCCCATTATTCACCAATACATTGGTGTTAATCTGATTTTTATTCAAAATTAACTCGCCATTAGGAGCACTATCGGCAACCGAGTCTTTTGAAATATCCAATTTCATTTGAATTTTACCGTCAGGTGTAATACTTGGCGTAACATCTAAACTTAACAGCGCATCTTTAAAAGAAGTTGTGGCAGTTGAACCAGAAGCAGAATTCGTTGTAGTTTGATATGGAACTTGCTGACCTGTTGCCACTCTAGCTCGTTGTTTATCTGCAGTCATGACTTTTGGTGTTGAAATAACCTCACCATAGCCATCTGCCTGCAATGCTGATAACTCTAAATCCAACATAAAATCAGACATACTGATTAAACTAAAAGCTATGCTACTGGCTCCGGCTGAGGTAACACCCAAATCAACGTTTAAATTATCTGGCCGTTCAATCGTGTATTTACCTTCATCATCTGGTTCTCTTAAATTCCAAAGCGTCGTATCACTCCCCCCCACCAACAAACTGTTATTACTGTTCACCCCTTGCGATAATATTCCCCACTTAACGCCAAGCTCTTTGGTGAATGAAGTAGATGCTCTTACAATTCGCGCTTCAACCATGACCTGTTTGACTTGCACATCCAACAAATCAATCATTTTACGAATTTGATCAATCGACTGTGCTGTATCATTAATAATTAAGGTATTGGTTCGATCATCTTGAGTAATTGTTCCACGTGGACTCAACAAACTCCCTACGTTATTGCCTAGACTATCAACACCCGTATTTAAGTTAGTAGAAGTTGATGTTCCGCCAGCAGAAGTCCGTTGTAAGCCATTACTATTATTTGAACCTTGAGTAATTAAACCCATAATATCCTGAGCTTGCGCATATTTAAGTTGAATATACTCAGTTTGTAAGGGTGCAAGTTTGACACTCTGCGCCACAGCTTTTGCTTCTTCTTCTTCAGCCTTGATCAACTCTGCAACAGGAGCAATCCAAATGACATTACCATTTCTGCGTTTATCAAGATTTTTGGTCTTTAAAATAATATCAAGTGCCTGATCCCACGGAACATCTTTCAATCGCAAAGTAATATTGCCCTGCACACTATCGGCAGCCACCATATTAATGCCCGTAAAATCGGCAAGTAACTGTAGAACTCTACGAACTTCAATATCTTGGAAATCAAGAGAAAGCTTATTACCAGAGTAATGAGGCGTCTTATATAAAGAAGTTACGTTTTTGTCTTGTGGACGCTTTAGGCTAATGGTGAGTTTATTTTCCGCTTGATAAGCCATATATTCATAGCTACCAGTGGATTGAATCGTAATAACACCATTGCCTTTTTCATTATAAGATTCGATGGTAGAAACAGGAGTCGCAAAATCGTTCACATTTAAACGTTTAGCTAAATGAGTGGGAATTTTAGAGCCTAGTGTTCTCACTACAACTTTGCTGCCTTGTTGTTGAACATCAACAGGGGTATTACTTCCCAATAAATCAATAACAATTAGCCCTTCACCTTGACCACCACGCTGAAAGCCAATATTTGAAACGCCTTGGGGTTGCATTGTATTTGTTGGTAGAGGTTTAATAGCCGCTTGAGCTGAATTAATCTTTAAAATAAAAGTATTGCCTTCTATGCGTGTTGTAAACGCACCCGCATCTTTTAAATTTACAGTTAAACGTGAGCGCTGATCGTCAGAACTTACATCGACCGAGCTCGCTTCATTTGTACCAATTGCCACTTTTGACTGTGTTAAAGTCTGCTGAGCTTTATTAAAATCCAAAATCAAACGTGAAGGATTTTCAAGTTGATATGCCTGTGGTTGTGGCGGCAAACCATTAAACATCACTCTAATTTCTGTACCCTGACCTGCAATTTGTGTCGGTACAATATTGGTCATGCTGACCTGTGCAGATGCAACCTGCATAACTGCAATGGCTACAGCCCCCATAGAAAACTGACGGAATACGTGATTCATTGTCTGACCATCCCCAATTAAATAATCTTTAAAAATACTTTTTCTTTGTTATTCCCTAAATTTTAGGGTGCGGGTCCAATTAACACTAAGGTTCTTGGTCTCTCCACATAGCCTTCACGCCCATCGGGGACAATTTCTACCAGATCAATCTGAGTTGGACCAATATGGGTAATACGCCCTTGATTCATCCCGATATAGTTCCCCACCTGCACTCGCTCAATTTGCTGATCAGGTGATTGGATAAGAGCCAGTACTTGCCCACGGTTATTACGTATGCTTCCTTTCATGTTTAAGGATTCTAATGCATAACTTTCTAGAGGCTGAGGTGCACGTGAGAAATTCGGATATACCCGTTTTCCTGCCATAATTTTGAGCTCAGCAGCAAGTGAGCTTGGTAAAAATGGACTCTTTAGCTGATGAGCCGCATAATTAAATTGTGGTACAGGTGTGAAAACAGGTGCTGGATCTATCGGCTGTGGTGGCTGGTTACGTATATCTGCCATTTGCTGATTTACAGCGTCGATTCTCGAGTCACATCCGACTAAAACTAAACATGCCAAAATAGAAAAAGAAATTTGCTTAAGTTTCATTGTAATGCTCCTATTTCGACTGTGTATTAGCAGTAGAGGAAACAGGTGCTACTGAAGCCGAAGCGTTGTTTTCCGGATGTTCAGCATTTTCTACGGCGCCCATATAGCGATAAGTTTTTGCTTTAATAGAATAATTAAGCACAGGAATATCTGACTTACTATCTTTAACAGGTGCAGCTTCTACAACAAAGTCATGCATTGTCACAATACGTGGTAATGCCGCAATACTACTGACAAAAGCACCAAAAGCGTGATAATCGCCGGTTGCTTCCATCGTAATAGGCTGTTCAATAAAAATTTCTTGCTTCACTTCATCTTCTAAACGGATATTTTTAAACTTCAGGCCAGAATTCACCCCAGTTAAGTTAATATCTTCAACCAAACTTGGAATTTCGGTTTCTTTTGGCAGTTGCTCTAACTGCTGATTAAAGTTTGCTTGCATCTCTTGAAGTTGAAGCTGATATTGCTGCAAGTTACGCAATTTTGAATCTTTTTCTCGAAACTCATTCAACAAATTACTTTCTTGTGCCTGTGCATTATCAATTGCTTGTAGCTTTGGCTGAATAACAACAAAATATCCCAAAGCCAACACAGCAAAGAAAATAGAAATCCAACAAGTAATTTTCACAGATAATGGCCAGCTACCATAACTGTTCATATCTAGTGTGTTAAATTGCTGAAGAAATTTTTCTAAGGTGATCTTTTTTTTCTTAGATGGAGCTTGCTCTAGCGACAACTCATGAAGTTCATCCGGACTCATTTAACCGCCCCCTTATCCGTACTTACAGTCGTATTGGCGGTATCATCTGTTGTAGTCACCCCCATTTCGCCCAAATCAACAGTCACAACAAAACTGCCATAGCTATCTTCCACTCGAGGAAGCAGCGAACTCGCAGTCTTATCTTTTTTCTCTTCAGTCGCTAAGAAAGAGTTCATAAAAGCGTTGCGATACCATGGTGATGCTTCGAGATTACGTAATAACTCCGCAACCGTATTTGGACTTTCCGCTTTACCTTCAATAGTAAATTTATCTCCAGTTCGACTAAATTTAGTCAAATACATTGCAGCAGGAGTAACACGTACCAATTCATCTACCAAACGCACGACAACAGGGCGCTGACTTTGCAATCCCTGAATAAGTTTCATACGCTCGATAATAGCGTCACGCTGTTCTTGCAGACCATTTAAGGTTTTAAGTTGTTGATCTAGACTCTGGTTTGTACTGATGATGAGCTGATTCGCTTGTTCTTGATCATTTAATTTTTGATTCAAATAAAACCACCCTGAAAATACAGTGGTGATCCCCAAAACAACGACCCCAAAACAAAAAATAATAAATTGTTTTTTTCGCTGCTCCCTAAGCCCATCACGCCAAGGGAGTAAATTAATTGTTGCCATTAATCAAAACTCCTTAAAGCCAAGCCACATGCCACCATTAACGAAGAAGCATCATTCTCAATTTTTTGAACGTCGACTTGAGGAGAAAAACCCATTTGTAAAAACGGATTGGCAATGGTCACACGGTAACCAAGCTTTTGCTGCAACAATTTGGCAAGCCCAGGAATATTGGCATTCCCACCTGCTAGTAAAATATGGTCAATTTCATTGAATTGTGATGAAGAGAAGAAAAATTGTAGAGATCTAGCTGCTTGCTGCACGACAGCATCAAGAAATGGCTCTAAGACTTCAATATCATAATCATCTGGTAAAGAGCGCTCTTTTTTAGCCCGTCCCGCTTCTTCTAAAGACAAACCATAACGGCTTTGAATTTCCAAAGTAAGCTGTTTACCACCAAAGACTTGTTCACGGGTATAAATGATTTTGCCATTTTGCATAACCGATAATGTCGTCATGGTATGACCGATATCTAAAATACCAATGGTATTTGCACCCATTGGCAAGCTATCAGCAAATACACTAAAAGCACGCTCGACAGCATAACTTTCGACATCAGCAAGCTTAGGAGTTAAGTCCACCAGTTCCAGTACTTCTATTCGTGTTTCAACATTTTCTGTTCTTGTTGCAACTAAAAGTACATTCACGCGGTTTGGATTAGGCAGTCGATCTGGTAAAACCTCAAAATCAAGGCTCACTTCATCCAAAGGGAACGGTATATACTGCTCCGCATCTAATCGAATCTGAACTTCTCGTTCATCATCATTCATATCTGCATCCATTTCGATGGTTTTATGAATAACCGTCGATGTTGGAACAGCAATTGCAGCGTTACTGGTTTGGGGATTTGCCAAATTCATCGCCCGTTCCAAAGCTTCTGCAACTGCCTCTGGATTCAAGATATTTTTTTCAACTACACTGTTCTCGGGTAAAGGCATCAAAGCATAGCTTTCCACCAAATATTTACCGTTCTTAACAGAGAGCTCTAACAACTTAACAGAAGTCGAACTAATATCGACACCCATTAACCCCTTATTCGGTTTACGATATAACCTGAGCACACTATTGTCCTATTATTTTTTTATCCCCAAAAAAAAATTACAAACCAATAATCTAGGTCTTTATTTTTACACGGATACAATATCTCATCTAACAATCCGCATGTCTAAAGGCTATACTGACCACAATTAGTTTGTATTCGATCTTATTAAAGCTTACTTATCATGAAAAAGCTATCCAGTTTGGGCTTCGTGCGTCCAATTTTTTTGATCATTATTATTATCTTAGTCTCACTTCCGATGGGCTTTTATGGCATGTATCTCTATATCGCCCCATCGCTCCCAGAAATGAGTTCGCTAAAAAAAGCTCCGCTTTTAAAACCACTACAGGTCTACACATCAGATAATCAACTGATTGCCGAGTATGGTGGTAAGCTGTCTATTCCGGTTGAATACAAACAAATTCCTCCTGCTTTTATTCATGCATTTTTAGCAGCAGAAGACTCTTCTTTCTTTGAACATAGCGGGATCAGTTTTAAGGGCTTAGGGCGTGCTTTAAGTGAAAGTGTGACTGGCTCTGATGTGCAAACTGGTGGTTCAACCATCACTATGCAGGTTGCAAAGAACTATTATTTGAGTCCAGAAAGAACATTAAAACGCAAAATAACCGAGATCTTTTTGGCTCGAAAAATTGAGCAAAATTTATCTAAAGAAGAAATTCTCAGTCTCTATGTGAATAAAATCTTTTTAGGAAAAAATGCCTACGGTATCGCAGCAGCAGCCAAAATTTATTACAACAAAAGTATTAATGAGCTAAGCATTGCTCAAATGGCAATGATCGCAGGTTTACCAAAAGCGCCTTCTAAATACAACCCTGTGGTTAATCCAGAGCGTGCACTTGAACGTCGTAACTGGATTTTAGGTCGTATGTTACAGCTGGGTTATATCTCTCAAGCAGAATACCAAAAAGCTGTAGCTGAACCGATCAACCTCAATATGCCCAATCGGGATTTAAATAATATTCACCCTTATGCCGGCGAAATGGTTCGTTCAGAACTCGTAAAGCATTTTGGTGAACAAGCAATTGATTCTGGCTATAAAGTCTATACAACTATCAATGCTAAACGCCAAGCGATTGCTGAAAAATCTGTGCAAGATGGTCTTGAAGCTTATGACCGTCGTCATGGCTGGCGCGGTGCTGAAGCACACGACAAACCGTTAACTGAATTTAGAGCATATGCCAACACCTACCCTGCACAAGTTACTAAGGTAAATAGCAGCTCTTTTGAAGCATTAATGCAAGATGGTACAACGGTTACTGTACAGTGGTCAGGTATGTCATGGGCCCGCCCCTATCGCAATGCGAATAGTGTAGGTGGTGCTCCTTCCCGTGCATCTCAAATTGTTCAAGTTAAAGATATCGTTCGCTTACGTCCAAATGATGCAAAAACAGCATGGTCTTTAGTTCAGGTTCCAAAAGTTCAAGGTCAACTTATTGCGATTAACCCGAATGATGGTTCAATTGAAGCAATTGTAGGTGGTTATAACTTCTATCAATCGAAATTTAACCGTGCTTTGCAAGGCTGGCGCCAACCGGGTTCAACGATTAAACCTTTTGTCTATGCATTGGCACTAGAGCGCGGTATGACACCGTACAGCATGGTGAATGATAGTCCTATCACGATTGGTAAGTGGACACCGAGAAACTCAGACGGTCGTTATTTAGGAATGATTCCATTACGCCGTGCGTTGTATTTATCTCGTAACACCGTATCTGTACGTCTTTTACAGACAGTCGGAATTGAACGTACTCGCCAGTTATTTATGGATTTTGGTTTACAAGAAGATCAAATTCCACGTAACTACACCATTGCCTTAGGTACTCCTCAAGTCTTGCCAATTCAAATGGCAACGGGATATTCGACTTTTGCCAATGGCGGCTATCGCATTCAACCGCACTTTATTCAACGTATTGAAGATGCATACGGTAAAGTCATTTATGAAGCTAAACCAGAATATGCATGTATTCCATGTATTAACGCACCTGACACAACTGATGACGAGCAAAAAACGACGACAACAGATGATGAAGTGATTGAAGTTACTAATAAAGATGTAGAGCAGAAAGAAAAGGCAGCTAAGCAACTTAATCTTAAACAGACTGATAAAGCGAACAGTGAATATCGTCAGGCACAGCGTATTTTAAAATCAAGTTCTGCTTATGACATGGCTAATATTTTACGAGACGTTATTGAACATGGTACAGGCCGTGCCGCGCTTAAAATTGGTCGTAATGACTTAGGCGGTAAAACAGGTACAACCAACGATGCAAAAGACGCATGGTTTGCTGGCTTCAACGGCAAGTTAGTTACTGTGACGTGGGTTGGATTTGACCAACCAACGACACTAGGTCGTCGTGAGTATGGTGGTATTGCTGCATTACCGATCTGGATTAACTTTATGGGTCAAGCTTTGCAAGGGACACCATCAGCTTGGGTTCGCCTCGACAAAGATGCTCAAGCACCTATTTCACGTGACAAAAATCAAGCAGTAGTAGAAGTTAGCGATAAGAAAACCTATCGCGCGGCTCCACCATTGGCTCGTCCACTATATCGTCCAGCACCACCGCAACCGAAGCTCAACAATAATAATGACTTTGCCGATTTACCGGGTGAAGAAATTGTTATTCCATCAAAAGCTGCACCTCCTGCTATGAAACCTTCACAGGAACCCGCACCTAAGCGAGAAAAAGATGAACTAGAAAATCTGATTAATCAGATTGAATAAATAATAAAAAAGCCATCGTTAGATGGCTTTTTTTTGGGCTTTTAAAATAGTCTATTAGCTAGCTTCTTTATTACGCTTCTGAAAGACATAAATTTGAAAAGATGCCATTACTTCTAATTGCGACTGCTGCTCTAACTGAAAACGACGTTCGGGAGAAGCTTTATAAGCATAAGGCGTCATAGCAATTAGATTTTTTAAGGACTGCTGATCAAGCACAAAAGGGGCATCAATAATTTGCTCTTGCTTGAGCTCAAACAAATCTTGCAACTGCTCCACAAACTTTTCTGGTACATGAGGGTTAACCTGTTCAAATAAAGCTTCACGCATTGCATATAAATGTTCAGAGGCAGGCGTGACAACAATTAAATAGCCATCATCTTTTAAAACACGTGCAATTTCTGCTTGTGGAATAGGGCTAAACAAACTGGTACATGCATCCATGCTTTGATCAAGCACAGGTAAAGTCGCACCAGTTCCCACAACCCAAGTCACCTCATTATTCAGCTTTGCTGCACGCTGTACCGCATTTTTTGCAATATCCACACCAACACATTGCTCAACCACTTGCTGCATAGCACTTGTGTAATAGCCTTCCCCACACCCAATATCAAGTACAGTTTTTACATCAAGTTGTTTTAATAAAGCCACTACAGCATGTTGTAAGGGTTGGTAATAACCGCCTTGTAAAAAAGCTCGTCTCGCATCGACTGACTCTGGCGTATCTCCGGGGTTTTTACTGTGTTTATGTTGCACAACATGTAAATTAACATAACCTTGTTTAGCGACATCATAACTATGCCCTTGTCCACATCGCCAAGTTTTTTCATTTAAATCCAGAGATTGACGGCACACAGGACACATTAAAATTTGCTTAGTCACTTTTAATTATTCTCTTGTTCTTTTTGCTGTAAATAAGTCTTTGCCTGCATTCCCACAAATGTACGCCCTGCATTTGTTCCATTAATCCATTCATCTACTTGAAATAAATCAAACAGACCAACCTTGACTAAAGTTGGAATTGCGATCTTTAATTCCTCTTCAATCTGTCCTCTTTGCCCTGCATTATATAATTCAATATTATGCAACATTGTAGCGACAGTTCCTGTTTGTACCTGGCTTCCATCTTTAAGTACGACCTGAGGTAACACCTCACCCTCACCAACCACTTTTTGATTAATTACAGATAATTGGTCTAGACCAGCAACTTTTGTCATTCATCTCTCCAATAAAAAAAGCCAGTAGAACTGGCTTTATATTGACACTAAAATAAGATCTATCGCAATTTTAAAGTCATTAGACCTAAAACTACTAATATAATTGTAATAATCCAAAAACGAATCACAACTTGGGTTTCTTTCCAGCCCTGCTTTTCATAGTGATGATGCAACGGCGCCATTAAGAATACGCGTTTATTACGCATTCGCAGCGATCCAATTTGCAAGAAGACAGATACTGCCTCCATTACAAACACACCACCCATAATCGCAAATACGATTTCTTGGCGCACCATGACAGCAATTGTTCCAAGCATCGCGCCTAAAGCTAAAGCGCCAACATCACCCATAAAGATTTGGGCAGGGTGTGCGTTATACCAAAGAAATGCCAAACCTGCGCCAATCATGGCAGAACAGATCACAACAAGCTCAGAGGTATATTTCACATATGGAATATGTAAATAGTTAGCGAAACGGATGTCACCAGACAAGTAAGCAAATACACCTAAGCCGGTAGCTACCATTACAACAGGCATGATCGCCAAGCCATCTAAACCATCTGTTAAGTTAACTGCGTTAGAAGCACCATTAATCACCAGATAGGTAAATACAATAAATGCCAAGCCTAAAGGAACAATTGAGAGTGGAATTGAAAGATTCTTAAAGAAAGGAATCAATAAATCCAGCATATTTGCAGTATGTTCTGCATTAGACTGTTGAGTTGCAATTAAATATAACGCAATACCAGCACCAAGGGATGCAACAGAAGTCCAGAAAAACTTCTTACGTGCAGGTAAACCTGCATTGTCTTTATAGCGAATTTTAATCCAGTCGTCTGCCCAACCTACAGCACCGAACACAACCATTACACCAAGCACAATCCAGACATAAGGGTTAGATAAATCAGCCCAGAGTAAAGTACTAATACCAATTGAAAGCAGAATTAAAATCCCGCCCATCGTTGGTGTACCCATCTTTTTAGCATGATTTTCAGGAGCAAACGAACTTACTGCCTGACCGTATTTTAACGCTTGTAATTTACGAATCATGATCGGTCCGAGGACCAAACCAATGGTCAGGGACGTTAATACACTGAGTAAAGAACGTAATGTTAAATAACGAACGACCTGAAACGAACTGTGATAGCCCGCAAGTTGTTCAAACAACCATAACAGCATTTAAAGTTTCTCCATCAAATCAGCCATCAACGTTTCCATATGAGTAAAGCGAGAACCTTTAAACAGGAAACTCATGGACTGGGGTTGATGTGTTTGGATTAGATTGATTAGAAATGGAAGCGCCTCAGCTTGTGTCTGAAATGCTTTCACTTTATTGGAATGAGAGTCTGCACCCTCGAGAGCGGCTGAAGCAAACTGCCCAACTGCAATAATATGATCTAAAGGAAGTTCGGCGAGATCATGGCCTAAATCGTGATGCTCTTGCCAACTGCTATCTCCCAACTCACCAATATCACCCATTACCATCACTTTTATGCCTTGTTGCTGCAACAATACTTGCGCAGCAGCACGCATAGAATTTGGATTGGCGTTGTAAGTATCATCAATAAATAAGTAAGGAGATTTTTGAATAAAGTTTAGACGACCTTTAGCACCCTGAGCTTGCTCTAAGCCTTGGACAATATCTTCAAGTCCAATACCAAGCGCCAAAGCAAAGGCTACAGCCGCAGTGGTATTTTGCACATTATGCTCACCTGCAAAAGGGAGTTTAACGGTACTCGTCCCTTGCGGCGTATGTAGGGTAAAATTTGTTGATTGAGGCAGTAACTCAATATCTGTTGCATAAATATCGCCCCCTACGCCAAATGTAGAAATGCGATGTGCTTGTGCAGCTTTATGAATTTCAGCCGTAAAATCATCTTGTTGTGGAACGATTGCAACGCCATTTGGTAAAATATGACGATAAATTTCTGATTTAGCGCGGCAAATACCTTCACGTCCGCCAAATTCGCCTAAATGAGCTGTCCCAATATTTAAAATGCCCGCAACATGAGGCTGAACCAACTTAGAAGTATAATCAATTTCACCCTGATGACTTGCACCTAGTTCCATTACAGCAAACTGATGTTCTTTTCTCAGTTCAAGCAACATCATGGGTACACCGAGGTCATTATTTAAATTACCACGGGTGATTAATGTCGGAGCTAAACGCGATAATATACTTCCCAACATTTCTTTAGTTGTGGTTTTACCGCTACTACCTGTTAAAGCAATCACTTTTAATTGAGTATTTTGCTCACGACGATAAGCGCCAAGTTGCCCGAGAGCCAAGCGAGTGTCGGCAACAACTAGTTGGGCAATATCCACATCTAACGGACGTTCAACAATTGCGATTTGACAACCATTCGCTGCAACCTGAGCTACAAAGTCGTGCGCATCAAAACGTTCACCCTTAAGTGCTAAAAAAACATCCCCAGTTTCCGCATGACGTGAGTCCGTCAAAATACGTTTAATTTCAGTTTGAGGGATCTGGTCTTTATGCCAGTAGCCCTGTGTTGCCTGTTGTAATTGCTGAGCTGTCCACGGTTCCAAAGGCACGGTACTGGTGGTTGAAGTATGCATAATTTGTCCTATTGTGCAGGGTAAGCAGCGTCTACAGTATGGTGTTGCGCAGCAATCGCTGATTGAACTTCAACAACATCATCAAACCAGTGACGCACACCATTAATTTCTTGATAGTTTTCATGACCTTTACCAGCAATAACAACAATATCACCAGCCTGAGCCTGCTGTGCAACAAATTTAATTGCTTCACGGCGGTCATGAATTTCATGCATACGGTGTCCTGAAAAATCGATTCCTTGCTTCATATCAGCAAAAATTTGTTCAGGATCTTCGGTTCTTGGGTTATCCGAAGTCAAAATAATCGGATTTGCGCCGTCTAAAGCGGCTTGAGTCATTAGTGGACGTTTGCCTCGATCCCGATCTCCACCACATCCGAATACCGCCCAAAGTTGATTAGATACATGACGTTTTAGAGTTTTAAGCACCTGAATCAAAGCATCAGGTGTGTGCGCATAATCCACAACAAATAAACGCTCACCATCACGAATGACCTGCATTCGTCCCGGCGCACCAATTAATTGAGGGACAAAAGCGACTAATGCTTCTAAATCAAAACCTGCTTGCTCAGCAGCAATAAGTGCTGCAATCAAGTTTTCGACATTGAAATGTCCCAATAATGGACTTTGAACAGCAAAAGAACCTTGCTGGCTGACTAAATTAAAAGTCGCCCCTGCCAAACTGTAACTTAGGTCACTAATATAATAATCTGCTGTATTTTGAGTAAGCGAATACGTCAGAATCTTTGGCTGAGCAGGATTTTGTTTTGCTGCATTTATCATTAGAGCAGCATACTCATCATCCAGATTAATAACAGCCACTTTTAAAGAGCTGAAGCGGAATAAAAGAGCCTTAGCTTCAGCATAAGCCTCTAAAGTGCCATGATAATCCAGATGATCACGGCTCAAATTGCTATAAACGGCAATTTCAATAGCACAACCATTTAAACGGCCCTGCTCTAAACCATGTGAGCTTGCTTCCAAAGACGCAAAAGTTGCACCTTGTTTAGCATAGTCATGTAACGCATTTTGTAATTGCAAAGCATCAAGTGTGGTATGCGTTGATGGTGTTAAGTCTGGCAAAATACCATTACCCGTAGTTCCCATCACTGCACATTGCTTTTGTTGCGAACTAATTAACTCAGCAATTAGACGTGAAATTGTTGTTTTACCGTTTGTGCCTGTCACTGCAACAATACGTGCTGGTGCAACTGGATCTATCTGCTGCAAATAACGCTGTTGCCACTCCCCCATGCGCTGGCGTACATCAGGGCATACCCACTCATTTTCCAAACCCAACTCAGTCTCGCTAATGATAGCAAGTGCACCATTGGCTAAAGCTGACTCAGCAAATATACGCGTTTTTTCAGGTTGGCTATAACTGGTCAAGGCGATAAAGATTTGGCCTGACTCAACTTTACGGCTGTCTAAACTAAAACCATGAAAAGGCTGCTTAGACCACTGTACATCAATCTCGACTGGACTAATTTCTTGAAAAGAAACAGACATAGCTTACCTGCGAATAGGGTTTTCTGGAGTATCAAGGGGCTTATCAAGCGGTACGTTCATTAAGCGCAATGATTCTTGCATAATGCGTGCAAAAACAGGGGCAGCAACCAAACCACCGTAATAACGGCCTTGCGGGTTTTCAACCACAACAATAACTGCTAAACGCGGGTCACTAATTGGGGCAACACCAGCAAATAAAGCACGGTATTCATTATTTGAATAACCTTTACGGTCTGCACGAAGTTTATGCGCCGTACCAGTTTTACCACCCACGCGATAACCCGGAATATTAGCTTGTTTTGCAGTACCACCAGGCATAGTCACCTGCTCTAGCATAAGCAAAACCTGATCGGCAATTTTTGGAGCTAGAACTTGTTCACCTTTAGGTGCCTGATCTAACTTATGCAGGCTTAAAGGCATTTTCTCGCCATGATTTGCAAGCATTGCATAGCCTTGCGCCAACTGGAGAATAGTCGCATTTAGACCATAACCATAAGCCATGGTACCAATTTGGGAAGAATTTAATTTACTTGCCGGTAGCACCAAACCTGAGCTTTCACCTGGGAACTTCACAGCTGAACGTTTACCAAAGCCAGCGCGATTAAAGAAGCTCGGCAATGTTTGCTTTGGAAGCGACAATGCAATTTTTGCAGAACCCACGTTTGAAGACTTAATAATCACGCCACTTACAGTTAATGCACCATAATTATGAGTATCACGAATTGTATGCCAACCTAAACGCATTGAACCCGGAGAAGTGTTTACAATCGTATTTGGCGTATATTGTCCAGTTTCCAGTGCCGCAGAAACAGTAAATGGCTTCATGGTTGAACCCGGTTCGAACATATCAATCGCACCGCGGTTACGCATGGCATCTTTATTAGATAAACCGTTTTTGTCATTTGGGTTATATGACGGCCAACTGGTCATTGCCAAAATTTCGCCAGTTTTAACATCTACAGCAATCGCTGTTGCCGAACGAGCGTTATTTGCAACACCAGCAGCTGTTAATTCACGGTACATAATGTACTGCAAACGGGAGTCAATACTTAAAGTGATGTTTTCGCCCGGTTCACCCTCACGAATAACCTCTGAAACTTTTAAACGGTTTCCGCGCTTATCACGAATAATTTTTTGCTCACCATCCACACCCGACAGCTGTTTATTGAGCTGCATTTCCAAGCCTTCAATCCCTTGGCCTTCACTGTTGGTTAAACCAATAATCTGGGCATTTGGCTGTGGTTGAGGATAATAACGCTTATACGTTTTCTCGGCATATACCCCTTGAAAGTTACCCTTCGTAATGAGGTCTGCCTGTTGCGGAGGTATTTCTTTCTTCAAAACCAGATAACGAGAACGCGGTCGTGCATTCATCTGTTTTTTAAGATCGGCACGGTCTAAACCAACGACATCTGCCAACTCATCAAGATTCAAATTTTTATCGGGTAATTGTCGTTTTAATTTACGATTATTCGGATCTTTCTTTAATTCTTCTGTAATTTGATCATATAAGTGTTTGGTATCGAAATAATCACGTGGATCCATTACGATTTTCATGATTGGTGTACTAATTGCCAAAGGCACCCCGTGGCGATCACTAATCACGCCACGCATGGCTTCCACACGCTCAGTACGCAAAATATTGGCATTGGCCTTGTTTTGTAAAAAATCCTTATTAATTACTTGTACATAAAATGCACGTGCAATTAAAACAACAAAACAGAGCAGCACCACTGCCCAGAGCAGATAAAACCGCCACATATCAAATGCAAGAGTTGGTTTTTCCGAAATAGACTGCTGTTTTTTCCGTGTTTGTTTTGTTCGCTTATCTACCATACAGCAAGGCCTTACTTATTTTGCTCTGAGGTCATTGGTAAAGAAATTACCACCGTTTCTGCAGCCGGTGGAGAAAACATCCGTAGCTGAGTTACAGCACGCGTACCAATCTGTGCTGTTGCACCAAAGGTTTGTTGCTCAATGAGCAAACGCCCCCATTCAGCATTGAGATCATCACGTTCACGCATATAAGAGCTAAGCTCTCTATAATCATGACGATATTCAAATACTTGAAATACCACCATCATGGCACTTATAAAAACAAGCGCCACCAATACTGTATACACAACAATTTTTTTCACCACTTTGTTTTCTGTGGTTGCGATTTCATCACTGCTTTTCATTACGCGCCTTTTTCTTCCAAGCGTTCAGCAACCCGAAGCCATGCACTACGTGAACGAGGGTTCGCTTTTACTTCTTCTTCACTCGCACGAACCCTTGAAATTTTCTTTAATCTTCTTGTATCTACCCGCTGCTCAGGCATTCCCCAACCGAAATCTTCTGCTAACGTAGATTCTTTTTGAATAAACTGCTTAATCAGTCGATCTTCAAGAGAATGGAAACTAATAACAGACAAACGCCCTTCCGGTTTTAGTAAGTCTACAGCTTGCGGCAAAAACAGTTCAATATCTTCTAGCTCTTTATTAATAGCAATTCGAATAGCCTGAAATGCACGTGTCGCTGGATGTTTATGTTTTTCCCATTTTGGATGAGCAGTTTTAACAACTTCCGCCAATTGAGCGGTCGTTTCTAGTTTTCCAGCTAGTTTAATGGCTTTAGCAATACGTCGACTATAACGCTCTTCACCATATTGATAAATAATATTTGCTAATTGTTCTTCTTCAATTTTAAGTAACCACTCAGCCGCAGTTAAACCCTTAGAATTATCCATTCGCATGTCCAACGGACCATCTTGCATAAAGCTAAAACCACGCTCAGCCTGATCAAGCTGAGGAGATGAAACCCCTAAGTCAGCCATAATTCCATCAACACTCATCACGCCAATTTCCTGCATCTTCTCTTTGATATCAGCAAAACTGGCATGAATGATGGTAAATCTTGGATCTTCTTGTGCCAAAGCAGCAGCAACTTCCAAAGCTTGAGGATCTTTATCAAATGCATACACTCGTGCATTTTCATCAAGTTTGGAGAGCAATAAACGTGTATGCCCGCCTCTTCCGAAGGTTGCATCGATATACACCCCTGTTGTGCGATCTGCCAATAAGCTCTCAACGGTCTCAAAAAGTAAGACAGAAATATGCGACATAGGTGTTAAATCATTGCGTAAAAATGTAACTGCACATTATCACCTTGTTTATGACCAACACCAAACTGCTTTTTGTAGGAAAATATTAATTTTTCATAGATAAAACCGTTTTGTTAGCATTTTTTAAGCAAAAAAAGAAAGCAAGCTAACCTTTTTAAGTTTGCTTGCTTTCTTTATGAATATTTATCTTTTAAATTTTCTTTTTGAACTACTGTTTTTTAGATAATTTTATTTACTGCTTCCCATCATAAATTTGATCAAAGACAGCTCCATTAGCAAAGTGAGTTTTCTGAGCTTTCGCCCAGCCACCAAACACATCATTAATGGTAAATAATTTAATTTTTGGGAATTGTACTGCATATTTTGCTGCCACTTGAGCATTACGTGGTCGGAAATAATGTTTAGCAGCCAGCTCTTGCCCTAAAGGTGAATATAAAAAATTTAAATAGCCTTTTGCCAAAGTTCGATTTCCATCTTTATCAACGGTTTTATCTACAATTGCGACTGATGGCTCTGCCAAAATTGAAATTGATGGGTAAACAATTTCATATTTGTCTTTATCAGGTCCTTTCGTTGCCAATAAAGCTTCGTTTTCCCAAGACAATAAAACATCACCAATGCCACGTTCGGCAAATGTTGTTAGCGAACCGCGTGCTCCCGAATCAAGTACTTTTACATTGTGATAAAGCTTTTTAACTAACTCACGAGCTTTAGCATCATTACCACCCGGTTGTTTTAAGGCATAACCCCACGCAGACAAATAAATCCAACGAGGTGCGCCACCTGTTTTAGGGTTAGGGGTGATAATTTCAACACCCGGTTTTGTTAAGTCATTCCAGTCACGTATATTTTTAGGATTGCCTTTTCGTACTAGAAATACAACAGTAGAAGTATAAGGCGCAGAATTATTCGGAAATTCTTTTTGCCAATTCGGCTGGATAAAGCCTGCTTTCACAATCTCATCAATATCATTCGCTAACGCTAACGTTACAACATCAGCTTCTAAACCAGTAGCCACCGCCCGAGCTTGTTTACCAGATCCACCGTGCGACTGTTTAAATTCAACATCTTGCCCTGTGCGCTGTTTCCAGAACTTCCCAAAAGCCTGATTATATTCTTGATAAAATTCTCGGGTCGGATCATAAGAAACGTTTAAAAAAGAGGTAGCGGCTTGAGCTGCTGTTACTGCCATTCCCAAATACACAGCTACAGCCATTATTGATATTTTTTTCATTTACAAAATCCATCATTGGTTTTAGTTTTACTATATTTTTAATTTTATAATTTACAATCAATTACTTATATTAATATATTTTTTATTAATCTCTTTAAAATATATAGATTAAGATGTTTAAGTTATTTCATTTTTGAAAAGTTTTGTAATTATTCTTACAACTTAATGAGGGCCTTCACTTTATCTACACATTAATTTGTTAAATAATGAAGCGCAAAGGATACATATGGCCTACATTTGGGTCGACCAGATTAAAATATAGATAATTTTTGTAAAAAGTGTGACACAGTTCCACTTTTTTATTAAGATTTATGTTTAAATCGTAGCATTACCGTAATTTTACATTTCGTTAAACTCAAAAAATAGATGAAATGTAATGAACAGAGGGGATGATTAATAATGAAAATTCATTATGGAAAAGCGTTAAGCTTAAGTTTGGTGCTGGGTTTGGCATCACAGTTTTCTGCAGCAGCAGTACTTAAAGATACTCCAAACAAAACTGGGTCAGATAAGCAGACTTCGCTTATTGAAAAAGCTTTAGATCAACAGAAACGCAATCCTATTGTATTACCTTCTACGGATGATGAGCTTAAAGTACTCAATACCATTCGCGTTACACCGACTCAAAATTTTCTCGCTGCTCAGCATGAACGTTTTTCACGTTTTGTTCAGGCAATCTTTCAGCCGCATGCTTCTTAAAATCTGAAACATCCCCTCTTCGTTTCAGTTTTAGCCCAGTCTGATGTTAAATAAAACGTCAGAATACTGGGCTTTTTCGTTATAATAGTTTCAATTTTTATTTTGACCCATTACCTATGAAAGTTCGTACTCGTATTGCACCTTCCCCTACTGGTTTTCCTCATGTCGGCACCGCCTACATCGCCTTATTTAACATGTGTTTTGCGAAACAACATGGCGGAGAATTTATTTTAAGGATTGAAGATACAGACCAACTTCGCTCTACACCAGAGTCTGAAAAAATGATTTTGGATTCATTACGTTGGTTAGGTCTAAATTGGTCTGAAGGTCCAGATGTGGGAGGTCCTCATGCACCGTATCGCCAATCTGAACGTATGGGAATTTATAAGCAATACGCATTAGAACTTGTTGAAAAAGGTCATGCTTTTTATTGTTTTGCTACAGCTGAAGAACTAGACCAGATGCGTGCAGAACAACAAGCACGTGGTGAAACACCAAAATATGACGGTCGTGGGTTAAAACTTTCTCAAGACGAAGTGACACATCGCTTGGAAGCGGGCGAACCACATGTCATCCGTATGAAAGTACCTGAAGAAGGTATTTGTAAGTTTAATGACTTATTACGCGGGGAAGTTGAAATTCCTTGGGCGCAAGTCGACATGCAAGTTCTTCTTAAAAATGATGGATTACCAACTTATCATTTGGCCAATGTCGTTGATGACCATTTAATGGAAATCACTCATGTATTGCGTGGTGAAGAATGGCTTCCATCTGCACCGAAGCATCAGTTGCTTTACCAATATTTTGGTTGGGAAATGCCGACACTTTGCCACATGCCATTGCTGCGTAATCCAGATAAATCAAAATTATCTAAACGTAAAAACCCGACATCAATTAACTACTACCGCGATATCGGTGTATTACCAGAAGCCTTGCTAAACTATTTAGGCCGTATGGGTTGGTCAATGCCGGACGACAAAGAAGTGTTCACCTTACAAGACATGATGGATAACTTTGATATTCAACGTGTTTCCCTAGGTGGACCAATTTTTGATGTTGAAAAATTAAATTGGCTTAACGGTCAATGGATCAAAGGTTTAACCCCTGGTCAACTGTTAGACCGTTTATTAACTTGGAAGAGTGATCGAAGCACTTTAGAAGATATTGCTGCTGCCATTCAACCGCGTATTAACTTGCTTTCAGAAGCAGTGAATTGGGCTGGTTTCTATTTTAACCATATGCCACAAATTACCGCGGAAATGTTTGAAAGTAAAAAATTGACTCAAGAACAAGTTCGTCAAAGTCTTCAATTTGCAATATGGCGTCTTGAAGGCCAGTTCACTTGGAATAATGACACTGTGAGCCAAACCCTAATGGATATTGCGAACCAGATGGAGATTAAATTACGCGATTTCATGCCAGCGTTCTTTATCGCAATTGCGGGTTCAACCAGCTCGACCCCTGTAATGCAGTCAATGGTCACCCTTGGACCTGATTTAACTTTCGCTCGTTTACGTCGCGCTTTAGAAATTGTGGGTGGGCCAAGCAAGAAAGAAGTTAAAAATTGGGAAAAACTCAATGAGAGCTTAAAATTGCCGAAAAATGAAGCAACTAGCGAAGTTTAATTCATTTTTTAGTTGACGTGTGAGCGCATTCAACCTAATATTGCGCTCACACAAACTGGGGTCATAGCTCAGTTGGTAGAGCGCTACAATGGCATTGTAGAGGTCAGCGGTTCGATCCCGCTTGACTCCACCACGCTCCTTTGTGTTTGCCTCATCAAGTCCCTATCGTCTAGAGGCCTAGGACATCGCCCTTTCACGGCGGTAACCGGGGTTCGAATCCCCGTAGGGACGCCATATTCTGCTTTATAAAATTATAAAAAGACTCTATCGTCACCTTACTGTTTATTCTTTATCTCTTTCTAGATTGCACATTTGTCTATTTTATCTAAAATAGCGTCTTTCTTAATTCTCTCAATGTGTAATATGCAGCCATCTGACAATCAACTAGATGCTCATCAGCATCAGAACAGTACTGCACCTTTAAAAAGAGCCATGAGTACTCGCCATCTTGTTATGCTATCACTAGGCGGAGCAATCGGAACTGGTTTATTTTTAGGTTCAGGGGAAGTCATTTCACAAACTGGAGCTATTGGCGCAATTATTGCCTATATTCTTGGTGGCGCGATCGCTTATATGGTCATGCTCTGCCTAGGAGAACTTGCTGTACATATGCCTGTTTCAGGCTCTTTTGGTGCCTATGCCAAAAAATATATCAGCCCGAGTACAGGCTATATGATTTCTTGGATGTACTGGTTGACCTGGACTGCAACGCTTGGAACTGAATTCACAGCTGCGGCATTACTCATGCAGGAATGGTTCCCACATATTTCAATGTGGATCTGGACAATTTTTTTTGCAATCACTATTTTTGGCTTAAATATTAGTTCAACTCGCATTTTTGCTGAGTCTGAGTTTTGGCTAGCTCTTGTTAAAGTGATTACCGTGATTGCTTTTATTGTGCTAGGCCTATTAGCAATTTTTGGTTTAATTCCTTTTCATGGTAGCCAAACTGCACCCCTATTTAGCAATCTTACAGCTCAAGGCTGGTTCCCACATGGTTTAATTCCTATTTTTACTACCATGTTAATTGTTAACTTTGCTTTCTCAGGAACCGAATTAATTGGCGTAGCAGCAGGTGAAACCAAAGATCCGGCTCAGAATGTACCCAAAGCAATTAATGCAGCGATTTGGCGTCTTCTTATTTTCTTTGTAGGGACCATTATTGTTATTAGCGCTTTGCTTCCCTTCCAACTTGCAGGTTTAGGTGGTGAAAGCGTAAGTAGCAGTCCATTCGTTACTGTATTTAATTATATTGGCATTCCATATGCGGATGACATTATTCGATTTGTAATTATTACAGCTCTGCTTTCGGCAGCAAATTCAGGACTTTATGCCGCTTCACGTATGATGTGGTCACTGTCGGAACAAAAATTATTACCTAGCGTATTTGCTACACTCTCAAAAAGTGGAACACCTATTGTTGCCCTAGTTGTCACAATGTTTGGAGCAATTCCAGGCTTGTTATCAGAGCAATTTGCCCCAGAGACTATTTTTAAAAATCTGCTTGGCGTTGCAGCATTTACTATGGTTATTGTCTGGATGAGCATTTGTTTAAGTCAATTTAATTTCCGCCGCCAATGGTACAAATCTGGCCATACAGTTAAAGACTTACAATATGCTGCTCCATTATTTCCTATCGTCCCGATTTTAGGTTTTATTTTCTGCTTTATTACGTGTTTAAGTATGGCAGCAGACCCTGAAATGCGTGCTGGTTTTGTAGGCTGCCTTATTTTTACAGCTTTATGTTATGTCAGCTATTTTATTTTTTACCGCAATAAGGTCTAAATCACCCTTATTCAATGAAAGTGTAGCAAAAAGCTACACTTTTTTTTGTCTACACACTGGTTTTATATAACATACCGTTGTAGATTAAAATTTATATTAAAAACAATTCCTTGTATAGAATGAAAATTATATTTATCCACGGGATGAATCAACAGAATTACACATCACACCGCTTAAAAGAGCATTGGTTAAAAGTATTTAAGCTCGGTCTAAAGCAAATGCCTTGCAAAGTTAACGTACGCGATCTTCATATTCATATGCCATTTTATGGCGATTTGATGAATAAATATCAATTAAGTAATCAATTAGATCTTACAACCTTGTTACCTAAAACATTTTTAAATAATTATTTACCTATTCATTTACATGAGAATAATCCCCCAACGAAAGAACACACCCCTTTTATTCCCTTATTGTCGCCATCAACGGATCAAGCTGAAAAAAGCTTTTCAGAACGACTCTATCTGACCTCTCAACTCGTAAAGGATCGAGTACTCAAAGAATTGGTTGTTCTTTTAAACAACTTTCCAAAATTGCATGAGAGTTTGATACAGCAGTTTCTGATTGAAACTTATATGTACTTATCTAATCCTGAATTTATGCAAGAAGTGAATGAGCGAATTTTAAAGAAAATGCGAGAAGATGATGATTATATTGTCGTTGCGCACTCTCTCGGCTCAGTCATTGCCTATCGGCTATTTTCAGACCCATCTTATCAATTTTCAGTTAAACGATTTATAACTTTAGCGTCCCCTTTATCTTTTCGCGTCATTCAAAGTAAGCTCCCGAGCCCAATTGCCAGACCACCCTGTATTCACGGTGAATGGTTTAATTTTTATTCTCAAGATGATTTTCTGACTGCATTTCCATTATCTGAGGCTCCTTTTAACTTTGATCCGCCTATTATTAATCAGAAAATTTTTACCTTCGCCAACCAGCCACATGAGATTTTAGGATATTTACAACATCCCTCCGTGATAAAGGCAATTATTGAACCTTTTCAGAAAAAAGAGGGCTAAATGTATATATTTTCTACAATTTGAGTTATTTTTAAGCGCTTGATAGCTTTTTTTAATATTTATTCAGAAAACTATTTGACACTTTTATTAAATCGACCTAATATACGCCCACCTCTGAAACGTCCCTATCGTCTAGAGGCCTAGGACATCGCCCTTTCACGGCGGTAACCGGGGTTCGAATCCCCGTAGGGACGCCAGTAATTTTTTCAGATGTATGCCTCATATAAGTCCCTATCGTCTAGAGGCCTAGGACATCGCCCTTTCACGGCGGTAACCGGGGTTCGAATCCCCGTAGGGACGCCAAATTCGAATCTACTGTGATCTACAGTAGTACACAAACCCTTGAATTTATTAAGTTCAAGGTTTTTTTTGTTGTCTATAGCTATTCACATTATTTCCCCCAAATCTACCACTCTAAGCGGTATATTTAACGGTATATCTTAATACCGTTGCGATACCGTTAGGGGAAAACAGTCATGTCTAGAGCAATAAATAGACTAACAGCCTTAAAAGTAAAAAATTTAAAATTTGATGAGTCTACTAGTAATAAATATACCGATGGCGATGGTTTATATTTACAGATCAATAAAAATGGTAGCAAATACTGGCGTATGGATTATACCAATCCAATTACAAAAAAGCGCAATACACTTGCACTAGGAGTCTATCCAACGATTGCTCTAGAACAAGCAAGAAAGCGCCGTGATGAAGTAAAGCTACAACTTGCAGAAGGCAAAGACCCAGCCAGTGAACGGGACAGCAAGAGAGAACAAGCTAAATTAAGCATGATTAACGCTTTTAAGTTTATTACTCAAGATTGGCTTGAACTACGAGAAAAAGAAGGAAAGAAAGATAGTGAAGTTATACGTCGTTTAAATAAAGATGTTCTACCTTTTATTGGGGATATGCCCATATCTCAAATTTCACTTGAGATTATTGAAAGTGAAGTAACAAACCGTATTGTAGAGCGTGGTGCGCTTGAATTAGCCCGTAAGGTTCTCATTTCAGTTAAGCAGATACTTGAGTACGCCAGACGGAAAAAGCTCATATTGATCAACCCAGCGCATGACGTGATACTTCCTAAACCAATTAGTGGAAACTTTGCAGCGATTACAGAACCTTCTACCCTTGCGGAACTCATCAAAACCGTCTGGGATGACACAGATACTCGCATGACATTTATTACTCGATGCGCTGTAAAAATCTCTTTATTTATCTTTTCACGTCCAACAGAAATTAGAACTATAAAATGGTCTGACTACAACAAGAAGGAAGGCGTATTAAACATATATCCCTTAAAGCAAGATGCCAGCAAGCCTAAAAGTTATTTAATTATTCCCTTACCAACACAGGCTATTGGATTACTAGAACAGCTCTATCCGATTACAGGACATCGTGAATACATATTTGCAAGCAATCGAGGGGAAGAGCCATTTATTAGTGAAAGTACTGTTAATGAGGCAATTAAACGTATTGGGTTTAAAGGAGAGCAAACTGCTCACGGCTTTCGAGCTACTGCAAGAACAATACTTGAGGAAGAACTTGATATTGAACCAGTATGGATTGAAAGACAGCTTGCACACAAAGTAAGAGATGCTAATGGAGAATCCTATAATCGCACTAAGCACGTGAAAAACAGAAAAGCTATGCTACAAATATGGGCTGATTATCTGACCAATAAATTACTACAAAAAGAATAATAATTTTGATTAAGAATATTTTCATTGAAGATTTAACCTCCTAATGATTTATATTCATTAGGAGGTTTGATTTATTCCTGATTAATAATATCCAACAATTCACGGTAGTGATACCATTTTTCTTTAATCTCTTGATGCTCATCATCAGAAATTATCTCTAAATCTCTAGCAAAGTCAGCTTTGGCTTGAAGCTCTCTTAAGTCAGCTAAAATATATTTACTATCATTCCCCCTATCAATCATAGTTCTAATATGCCTTAAACTACCATTAAGAAGAGAAAGAGCAGTGTCATGAATTTTATTTGTCATAGATACCTCTAAAATTGATTCTAATTATGCTGATAAGAAATTATATGTTTTTTTATTAAACTATTATTCATCGTTACGAACAACTAAAACATGATTTAAATGACACAATGATAGAGTAATGATGAATGATAGTATCCAACCGACTGTAAACACTGGGTACACAATGAAAGATACAGAGGGCGTGGAGTATATTTTCCCCTGAATACGATTTAATCTTTAAGAGGATACTCGACCACAAATAACTCCCCCTCAAAAACGGAGTATATGGGGTACGGGGGCAAAAACCAGGTATCGCCCGTAGTTTATATGCTCATACACTTAGGCTATATCATACTAGGGCTTTGATCTAAAAATATAACATACTCTATATTGCTCTCATTTCACTTTAGAGCAATTTTAAAATAAAGGTATTAAATGATATATCAAACATTACTAAATGGCTGTATGAAGCTTATAGTGCTTACAATATGTATATTAGTTTTCATTCTTAGTTAATTATCATAATTCTATCAATTTGACACCCACTCACCATTAATATATATTAACTATTAATAAAAATAATTCCCTATGATTTCACCTCTTCTATCATTGTAACTTATTTATCTAAAATACCCCCATATTTTAGTGAGCATAAAAGCTCATTCAATTCTATAGAAACCCCATCCTATATGATTTTTATAGTAGTTAATCTATGACGTGTATTATATAGATATATATACTTCTTCTATCTATTCTCCTACACGTCATCACCTCAAAAATAAACTAATAAGAGAAATTATAAATGATTAATCCAAAATACCTATTAAAAACCACAACATTCAAAGGCTATGAAGTAAATCCATATTACTCACTAAGAAAGAGTTCACTAGAAACCATACACTCTTCAATGCTTTGGTCTTTAAAGAACATTTCAAAGCCTAGAGCAATGCACATCACTATAGGACTTACAGACAAGGATACTTTTAGTATTGAGAAGTTTAACCGCCGTCTAAAAGCCAAGTTTAAAGATGAAGGCTTAGTACATCTCTATAGCTTTGAATTATCAGAAAATGATAATCATCACTTACATTGTATGTTCATCTACAACGCTGAAGTACACCGTAGCTACTATACTGTTTATAAGATGATATATGAGTGTGCTATGTTGGATGGAGTGCGAAAAGAAGAATTAATAATAGAACGGACAAGCTAACGAAGTTAAATGGACTATTGCTTATCAAGAAGGTAGGAACTTCCCTGTACATTACTTAAGAACGGAAGAACAATTCATAGATGCAATGTACAGATATAGTTATTTAGCTAAAGTTGATGATAAAGAAGGAATAAGATATAAAGGATTTGGAGTTATTAAAGTTCCAACGAAAATATGATGAACGGTGACTTAGAATTTTCAAGCTAAATTCAAATATTATCTAACCGAAGGAATCGATACCAACAGTTATAAAATCATATTGTTTTTTAATTTATAGCTACTCCTATAATCTTACCTATATTTTATTTATTTTTAAAGACTATACCTTTCATCGCCACACCCACTACAATTCCCATAAAGAAGGAGATATAGAAATTATTCCAAAGAGCATCAGGAATAACTGGCAAAAACAACATTCCTATTAAAAAAAATAAAAGAGTTATTACGCATGAAAAAAGCAATGAAATTAATTTAAAAAAAATGTTAATGGAGAAAATTTTAGAAAAAACTTTCTCCATCCCCCCATAAGTTAGAATAAATACTTTCTCATAACATAAACCAACTACCCAACCAATAGTTACTCCCAGAAAAACTATTAAAATGAAATTTTCCAACATATAAATTTAATCCCTACATATTTATTTAGGAGCAGGCTTAGATATTTCAAGATACAATCCCCCAGAAGTCCACAATTCGGGGTCATATCCCATATTGCCTTTATAGTAACTACTATATTGACTATTATTAAGAAAATTATAATTTATATGGCTTCCCCAATTAAACATATCATTACTCGCCATATTAGCTAAAATATTTCTATAAAGAGTCTGATCCCCAACATTAGCATAGAATAATTGATTATTATTAATTTTATTTGCTAATGATTTTGAGATAAATGGTGAACTAGCTGTAGGTATTTTTAACTTTGATACTACTGACCCACCTATACCGCCACCAATAGCTCCACTTACTGCATTAATTATAACATCTTTTTGTGTAATCATCTGATTAGAAAGTTTTTGATTAATCCCATATTGTAATACATTTGCTGTCGAACCTGTCGCGATTGCCCCAATAGTTGTAGTTGCCGTCCATGGAGATACGGCTCCTGCAATTGCTCCAACAGTTGTAGCCACACCAACTTCTCTCCAATTTACGGTTAGCCCCTTATTTTTATATATCTGGGTAAATATTGATACACCTCCTCCCATTACTCCACCGATAGCCCCAGTTACAATCGGTAAAGGAATCTCGCCACTAGAGTCCTTAAAAGTATATGAATCATTCCAACCATACTGATAACGATTAGTCTGCCCATACCCTCCACTTATAAATGTTACAGGATCAGGTTGGTAGAATCGTCCTAATACAGGGTTATAGTGCCTTTGCTTTAAGTAAACCAAGTCATTCGCATCTTGTACTCCACCAACAAATGCTCTTGGGTTCTTTAAGTTACTTGGTTTCTTTAACTGTAGCTGTTGACCAAAAGGTGCATATTGGTACGACTGACTAATTACACCTTGTTCGTTGATTACTTTTAAAGTTGAACCATCAAAGTTTTGAACATGATATTGAATTCGATCTTTCGCAAAACCTAACTGACTAACAAGTAATACAAGACTCAATACGATCAAATAAACAGTACTTAGCCAAGTATTTTGTAATGCAGTATTTATATTTTTTTTCATCTGCTTTCTCCTTAGTCATCTTCCAGAATCAAGGCTAATATTGGAGTCATCCATGCTGCAAGATTTTCATTAGGATCAGCAACATCTGGCTTAACTGAGGAGCTCAATACCCCTTTCGCACCTAATAAGCGATACTCATAACCATCTTTGTGTCCATCTCCATCTGTATCAGGATTGTTAGGATCAGATCCAATAAAACGTTCTAAATAATCAGGTAATCCATCATTATCAGTGTCTGTATAGCTACCTAATAGATCTGTTAATCCTAATTCGGCAGCTTCAAAATCATTAACAAAGTCAAAACCTTTATTAGCATCAGGATAGCGTTCTAAAGTCGCTACCAGCTTACTTGCTACATAGACATAAGCTCGGCTATAACCAGATTTATAATTTATGTCATATAATAAATTACCATCAAGATCATAAATATAATCTGTTAAACCATCATCCCTTACAGCACGGACTCTTAGTCCATCAGCATTATAAAGATAGGTTTCATTACCATTCTTATTGAGGCGACTATAATTATCGTAAGTTAGAGTATGCACACCATCATTTGTCACATTACCCATCGCATCATAAGTAAAGCTATAAGTTGAACCACTTACACTTGCTAATCGGGAAGTATTATTTACATAGTTATACGTATAAATAGCGGGAGCAACAGTCGAACTTTTTGAAGTGATATTGACTTTAGTAATGTCATCATTACGATAACTATATTGGTAACGTGCTTGATCTAGCTCAACAGTATTCATCAAACCTGTACCATAACGGTCAATTGTAGCGTTATAAACTGATCCACATTTGTCTGAAAGCTTATTAATTCGGTTCAATTTATCATAACCATAATCAATATTAAGGACACACTTTTCCAGACTCGTAGCAGAGATATTATTCAGCAACCCACTATCATTATAGGTATATGACCATAAAGTATCGGTATTAGCTTGCACAGTTGTAAGTTGTTGTCGTGCATTATAATTCAAACTTTGTATTACATTTGGTATTGATGTTACTTCCCCTAAAGCATTCTGATTAGATAAATTTACAGATTTACCATTAGGATATTGAATTGAAGTAATTTGGTTTAATTGATTATAGCCATATCTTACGACATATGAATTATGGGCATCATTAGTATTGATTGTTTGTGTATGGCTTATAACACGGCCATATGCATCAAGATCAAATGCTTCACTAGTATTTGCATTACTCGTTGTTTTTAAACGCCCAGCAAGAGAATAACTATAAGTCGTCTCAACTTCTCGCCATGTACGGGACGCGATGAGGTCATTTAATTGAAAATATTTAATCGTTTCAACTGAACTATCTGGATGGGTCATTGAAGTAACCCGACCAGTATCATCATATTTAAATGTCTTTTGTCCGCTAATACTATTATCTTTTTCAGTTGCTAAAGTTGTATTAGAGTTATAAGTATAACTTTGTGTAGAACTACCCGATACGGCAACTTTTGGTTTTAAAATTGCGTTGTCAAATTCAGTTGTTGTCTGAAAAACTGATCCATCTGTACCTTTACGGGCAACCAGTGTTTTTAAATCAGTACTAAAATCTCCTGCTGCCAGTAGATTAGTTTCTGTGGTACCAAAGCTATCTGTTGTTTGCACAATCGCACCAGTTTTTCCTCCACAGGACTGATAGCAATATGTCACAACACTACCATTATCATTGATAGTAATTGGACGGTCAAAGACATCATAACTGCTTGTAGTCCCCCCTGTCGTAGCACTAAAGCCAGGATTGGATTTAAATGTCAGATTTCCAAATGCATCATACTTATTAGAGTTAATAATAGATTTATTTGATATCTTATCCTCACTCGAAATCAGTAAACCATCACCATTATATTTTTCTATTCGGCTCAGTTGCCCGCCACCAGTTACAACCCTAGAAACAGTTAGTCCATCATAAGTGAATGTAGAGTAATTTAACCCAACAATTGGTGTATCTATATATAATCGACCAGCATCATCATATTGTTTTCTTGAAAGAACCCCATCTGCATCAGTATGTTGAGTTATATTTCCAAAGTCATCTACAATATTTGTTTCTGTTGCCCCATTTGCAAGTTTAATCTGAGTTGGAATACCCTTTTTGTAACCAGCAAATTGAGTAATTTCTTTACCATTTCCGACATCAACTTCAATTGGTAAACCTACATGCTGATCACCTAATACATAATTTGATAAGCAGCTAACAAACTTTGACCATTGAAAGCTTGCTAGATTTCCAAGACATGTTGAGAATGATACCGTTTCATATTTATATTTGGTAACACGACCAGCTTGCGTATTACTACGTATTGCTCCTTGTGCATCATATTCAGTAGTTTGTAACGTAAAACTACCTGATATTTTTTGCTTAGGTAATCCGACAATCCAAGGCAAATTTCCTGTATTTACATCATCGCTTGCAGCATTAGCATTAAAATATGTAGCCGTTGTTGCAGGAAATTGAATAACACTCGCACCATTCAATCCAGTCATCTGAACTGATTGCGCATTCCCATATTGGTCAAAGTTACTATAGGTAGTTTTATACTCACCAAAATGACTAATTGCTTTACTAGCAAGGCGCACTAAACGAACATCCTCATAATCAGTATAGTTATCATCTATAGTCTTAGGTTTTTGCCCAATCAAAGATAGGGTTGTCCATGTATAATTTTCTTCTCGATCACCTATCTTAATTTTTTTCAAAAGCCCATGTAAGAAGTTCTCAGCACCACCACCTAAAAATGCATGCATTACATAAGTATAAGCCTTTGAAAGTCCAGTTACAGAATCTTTGCTAGTAACAACTGTTGTTTGCTCATGTGTAGAGTCATCTCGGCTATAGCTATAAGTCACATCATATGAATTAGCATTTGCTATAGAATATTTAGAACTTGTAACTTTAAAAGATTTTTCTTCTGTAAAACCTGGTCTTGAGCTATTCACCAACTCATAAATCCAATCCACAGAGAGTGCATTAACTAAGCCACTCTTAGAATTCTTATAATACTTAATGGCTGTCAAATCACTATAGAACCAAAGAAAATCTTGTGCGGTTATACCACCTATTTCGGACGGACTTATATTGCCCACAATACGATATGGCCCTCCATATGCATAAGATACTTTATCTCCAGATATATAACTTACAGTATCTAAATAAAAGAGTGCAGCGTTCTCATCCTGGAAACTACCAATATTACCATTTAATAGAATTGAATCATTTAACTTATAAGTCGTACCTGCTTTAGCACCAGATGAATAGGCATAAGAAACCCAATCTTTATAGCCACCATTGATGAATCGAGAAATTTTCTTTAAGAGGATATCTCCTTTTACACTATCAAATTGACTTTCATCTGTATTTTCCGTTGTATTTAACCTTTTTACATAATCAATTCTAATTTCTGGTGAGGTAGCATTTATAAGCTTGTCATCTAATGTATGTTGAACAGATTTTAGAAAAAGTTTATTAGAAGTATTAAAACCACTATAAATTAAAGTGTTAGTCCGCTTATTAAAATAGTTTAAAATATAAGCTTCTTTATATTGATTTTCTATTTTTGAAGCATAGACAGTTACTTTTCCAGGAATATACTCATTTGCAAAGAAAGAAGTAAATCCTGTTTGATTTTCTCGATTAGAATTAGGGAAATAGTAAGTAACACCATTATTAGATCGTACAACAAAATCTTTTCCACTTTCAGCACAGCTAATAAACCAGTTATCTTGAGATACATACTTAGCGGACTTAGGGAATCCAGTTACACGTTCATTAACGGGATAAAAAATAATATTCTTTTGGCCTGGAAGATATAGACTAATCACTCTTTGTCTTGAGTCAACATATGAAGATGTATTAAGCGATACTGTTGAGTAAATTCCATTCAACACTTCATTAGACTTTGCTACTATTATATTATGATAATAGAGATATCCAACAATAACTTGTCTTATTACTGTGTCAAGTATTACGTTATTTGTCTTCACAGTAAAATTAGAATTAATGGCTAAATCATCTAACACAAAACTAATATTACCAGTTGTCAAGGATGTACCATTGACTTGGATCTGTACCTGACCAGTGCCCAAGACATTTTCTAAACTCTGCTTATATTTACTTTTTTCTGTGTTTGCTTCAGTACTACTAATCGAAATTGCATTTACATTTGTTTTAAATGCATCGTAGAGTTGAGCTTGTAACTTTGATAGAGCAGATTGAGCCTGTTGATAATTATATTGGGCATTCGAATCCCCTGTATCAGCTCCAAACTGTCCAATTAAGTAGACAATTGAATTTAAAGTTTGATTCGCTAAGTTTAAATTTACTTGGTTTACATATGATTCTTCAATTTTATTTTTAAATGAAGTATTTAATAAAGATGCTGTAAAACTAGGCCGTCCAGATGAATTGTTTGTTGCATCTCCATTGGCCTCACAAATTCCCTTTCCATCTATATCTCCTTTTAGAATAGTAGATGGTCCCGTATTCATTACTATTCTAGGAACTTCTAACTCCCAGTTTCCCATAGCACGAAAACCATTATTCACTTTTCCGTAAGACTTAGAAAGTATAAAATCTAACCCTCTATCACCTTTTAATATTACTTCAGGGGTATCATAAATTAAGTTACCACTCATTAAATCTACATAACCATTAGGTGTCTTTTCATGCCCTGTATCACCAATACTTTGATCACTAGGAAATGAAGTTTTTGCAACAGCCCAGTCTATTTGTCCGGCATGGATAATCAAACAAAAAAAGCTAAATACAAAACCTATTAGTATTCTCATGATTATGTCCCTAGAACTGCTTATTCATTATCAAACAACTCTAAAATTATTATTTTCAAATTAATATCAAACAGTTAGGCATTAAAAACTTATTTAATATTATTTTCTTCAATATTAGAATTGTGAAACTAAATTTAAAATACTTGTACACTTATTAAACGATAATATATATTAAAGTAACCAAATTCAATACATGAAAGTATAGCCATGAAAAAAATAGTTCTTTCTCTTTCTATATGTATTTTTTCTACTTCTGCCCTAGCAGTAACTAATTGTGGCCCCTATAAAGTAAAAACTATTCAAACACAAGCTAATGATGTTTTAGTTGAATTTCTTAGTAGTGATGGAAAGTCTTATTTTAAGCAAATTGGGCTTTGGAGTAGCCCTTCAACGCGTCCATTTTTAGCCACTGCTATGCAAGCTTTTGCTATGAATAAAACCGTCTCAATTAGATACACACAAGATAACTATTTGTGTGCTTCAACCGAATATGCAGTGCCGATTATTATGATTAGAATTAGCTAAATCATAAGCAATAGAATGTTATAACTATTTTTCGACTAGGATATAATTTATATCTTCACCATCAGGCCATCGAGAACAAGTACCATAGCCTGTTACAGATATAACTTTATTTGCTGCTTGAGCCATTAATAACAGTGCAAGCTGTCTTTTTCCTGTAGCGGAATTTTCATTCTTAATAATCATGTAATTCCCAGTAGCACAACTGGGTTTATTAGTTCTACCTTCTACATTTACATATACTAGCCCATCAGAATCTCTTACAATAATACTTGTTATTTTACCTCTAGCATTTCCTGCCCATACGCTTCCCCCAACAACTATTAGTAATATAAAGCACAAAAATTTTCTATACATAACCCACCTCGACTAATTTTAATTTATTAAGAATAAAAAGTTATTAGTTTATTCTTACTCTTCTTTTATTACTAAGAAAACCTATTTACACTTTTAGTTAATTAGATTAGATTTTAGACAACACACTTAACCTAGATATAAAAATAAGGAATTATCATGAAAAAGCAAATGAAATTTCTACTTTCTTTTTTTTCTTCTCTTTTCATTTTGGCTATCTCTACTTCAACCTTTGCAGCCACGAATTCTGACCAAAATGTAATTGGTACAATTGAAAGAATTTATCTAAGCGGCGACACCTACTTTTTTCGACTAAATGGCAATGATACCTGTGCAAAAAAAACTAATGGATATAATGAATACTATACTTTTAAAGTAAGTCAGCCTCATTCAAAGAACTGGTATGCTCTAATTTTAACAGCTGCTCAAACCAGAAAACCTATAACTGTTAGAGTAAGTACAGATTGTAAAACTGATGCTCAAAAGGAAATTTTATATCTATTTCAAGATTATAGTTGATTTTTAAATATAGAAATCCATAGTTTAGTTATCACCATGCAGGGCTTATTAATGATAAAGAAGGTATAAGACGTAAAGGTTTTGGAGTTATTAAAATTCCAACTAAATCAAAATAAATTTTATATTTCATTACTCATGTTATCAATACACTCTCTTCTGTTATAGAGAGTGTATATTTTATAAGTCCATCTTAAATTGTTTTGTGATTTTATCTACATCATCATTAAGTTTAGATAAGTATTGTTGTGACATAAAATCAGGTATAGATATATTTCCAAGGAATACATCTTCACTCCCCACATATCTCAACTGTACAAATCTAATTTTAAAAGTTCTATCCTTTAATAAATCTGAGTATTTTAATTTATTTGAATAAGCAGTTAACATACTATGAGTATAGCTTACATAAAGATCATTAAGGGAAAAAGTAATCTTAAAATACTCATCAGTTACAGGTTTAAATGGATTATCTTCTCGACCAGAGACTAAATGTAAACCGTTTATTTTTCTATCTAACTCATCTAAAGCTATTGTTAATTTATCAACTTCACCTCTGAATTCTTCTCTTCTCATATCTATTAAATCTTTAAAATCAGCTCTCTTATAAATATTAAGCAATATTGTATAGTGATCATTCAATTTTAAACGCATAATTGATCTATGCAAAGCTGAAAAAGAAGCTCGTACTTCAATCAATAAATCTAATGATCTCCCATGGTGAGCTTGAGCCTTCCAATCAGTAAATAATATAACTGCTGCATAAGGAGCTAATACACTCATTACTATTGAAAATACATCTTTTACAAAAGAAACATTTACAATGCTTCTGTCCCATAAGTAAGCAATCCCACAAGTAGTGAGACTAACAATCATACAAACTACAAATGCTACTAGAATTTTATTAATTAGCTCTTTTTTCATACAATTAATTTACTAAAAGTAGGTCTATCAAAGATATGAAATTATGCACTGAATTACTACTGATATACCATATCAAACATATCAATTTATTTTAAAATTAACATTATTTTCAATATCTTAATGAAAATCTTAAATTTATACGAAAGTTCAATAATGCTCATAAATGATATAGTACTAATAGTGCCTTAAAATATATTCCCCTTCTCACTGAAGAGAATAAAATAATATTCTTTTAACACCAATACTATTATTTACATATAACTTATTTTTTAGTTTGAGTGAGTTTTGATATTATCGTATTGAAAATTAGATTAGGAAACATAATGACAAGCCCTATTTTTTTAAAAGACCTTCCTATTGAACAATTAGAAAAGCTTTCAGAAAATGATATTCAACAGATTTCTAATGCTGAACAACTTTATTGGAATAACAAACCTCATGCTATCTACCACATTGCTGTACATGGTGCTAAATCTAAAAATGGGGGTTTAGTTAATGCATCTTCTAATGTAGGAAAAATTGGTGGTTTATCTATTGCCCGTGTTGGTGATGAAGTCATTTATGCAGATGGCACAACCTCTAAGATTATATCTGGTGCTGGTACTGCATGTGTTGTTGAGGGGTCACCAGTAGCACTAGTTGATAGTCGCTTAGAAAATGGTGATGAAATTATTGATAGTCCAAATACTACTATTGCTATCAGAATTTACAAAGATCAGCCCTTACCTGAAAACTTTTTGAGTCATGACTAATTTTTAAGGAGTAGATCATGGCTAAAGGTTTTGCAATTCATAATGCGATTACAGATCATGGTGGAGTTATTCCATCTACTCAAATGAGAACTTCTCAAATGGGAAACTTGTTTGTTAGAGCTGGTGATGGTCATATGTGTCCTAAATGCAGATGTTGGTCTGTAGTTATTAAAAGCCATGACCATATCATTATGGATGGTAAGCCAGTAGCGTATGCAGGTGATAAGCTATCATGTGGAGCGACTATTCAACCACAACAGTCTCATGTTGTAGGAGATAGTGGTAGTCCTTATTCTGGAAAGGATAGTAATACTCCAAACCAAAAATATGATGAACAATTAAAAATTACTTTTAATGATGAAACGGATGAATTATTTAAACATTTTGATTGTCGAGTCAAAATTGGTGATAGTTTCAAAAATACAAATTTAGATATCACTGGTAAAACAGATAGGTTTTACACGGATGGTAAGGAATCCATTACTGAAATTGAGCTAGTATTAAAAGATAATATTATTTACTTTGATGAACTATAGGACTTTTTTATGGGATTATATGAACAAAAGAAAACACTATCAGATATTTTTACCAATACAAAAAAAGGAAGTATTCAAGAAGTAAAAATCAGCATACCCAATCGACCACTTACTTCTGGCGAGGTTAAGCTTGTACAATCAGTATATAAAAATAGTATTGATTGCTCTAAAATTAAAATATACCTAGGTAGTTATTTTCCATTTGATGCCCAAGATGTTGATACTTTAGTGACACCTAATGGCAATGTTTATGTAATGCAAAAATTATATAAAAGCGATTATAGTACTGAAACTGACGATTTTAAGAAAATTTTTCTTCATGAAATGGGACATGTGTGGCAGCATCAAAAGAAACTAAAAGTATTAATTCATGCTGGTGCAGTTCAGGCATGTGCCAGATTAAAGAATAGTAATCCTAATGACTACGATATTTTTGAAACAAAAAAATATCCTTCAAAAATAATGCCCAACTTAGTTGAAACTCTTCCCAAGAAATTTATTGATTATAATTTAGAACAGCAAGCTGAAATGGTCTCTGACTACTGGGCTATTCAGCATGGTGGTATGGCTTTATTAAGTAAGAACAATAAAGCTAAAATTAAAAATCATAATTTGGCGCAAGTCATAGAATTGTATAAAACTAAAATTGAGGAAGCTTTAAGCTAGGTTAAAAATATGGCTCTTATAAATAGTATTAAGTTAGTTTTAATTTCATCTTTAATTTTACTCAGTTCAGGGTGCTCTATTTTAAAAAGTGAACCCCAACTAACTGGCTCAATTGAGTCAAAAAATCTATTATTTAGTTTCAATGATAAAGATATTGTTATATTAGCTTATCAAGTTAACAGTTTGGAAGATTTTGAAAAAGATGGTTTAACTTATAAAAATATTCTAAAATATCAAAATTATGAAGGTTTTAAGAAAATCACAATCGAAGATTATAAGAAGAAAAATATTCTAGATAATCATGCTTACTATTTAATAATTACAAAAGAAGGAACTATCTTACAAACGTTTGGTTTTTGCGTTAAAGATAAAAATATCTACCTTCAAGAGGACAAAAAGGATGATCAAGGCTTTACAAATAAATGTCACAGCTTATAAAGACATTTTCTAGCCAATTTAAGATACAGACGGTTCTGTATTGAAAATCAATAGATTACTTTATATACTATATACGTATTTAAAGTTTATAGCTCTTCATTTCCCCAAGTGAAGAGCTTTTTTTATCTGCCACCTGAGTTATCACCAACCATGAAAAAATTAACTTTATTTTTAGTTTTAATTTGTACTGGTATTTCAGTTCACTCCGAAGTTGATTACAAGTTAGCTCAGGATAGTTGTGGCTTGATGGAAAGCGTGGCCTCTGCTGCTCAAACTTATCGCCAAATGGGTTACAAACCTTCTGAGACCCTAGATAAATTGATGGAAACAGCAAATAAGATAGAAGATCCTCAATACAAGGATATTGTTAGTCGTTTAGTTTTCGATCTTGTTGAAAATGCGTACTCTATTCAACTGTACTCAACCAAGCCTTTAAAAGATAAAGCCATTACTCAGTTTACTGAAATAAACTATCTATCTTGTATAAATGTATTTAAGAAAAGACTTGAAGAAAAAGAAAGCTTAGACTAGTTAGTAAATTTAAAAATTTAATTTTGATTAAAAGTTCCATCCTCCCTAAACCGATTCAACTATTTTCCACATCTAAAACAGAAACCTAATACAAAAATTCAACTAGGAAAATTGAAAGTTTTAATACTTGATGGAACACATTTCATCTAACGTATACCATCAAGTATTTCATTACAAACCGATTCAACTCAACTTTCGATATTGCAAAAATAACTCATGTAATTCATTAAAAATTGGCTTCATCCAACTTTCATTAAACTGAATTAAAAATATTTTCTGATCATCCAAATGATTTTCCTCTATAAAACTTCCCTTCTTTATACCTTCAATTTGAGATAGATGATAACTAATAGGCTCATGCCCTGATATTCGTGCATGAATTACATCATTTTTAGTAATAATTAGACTGTCACAGTCTTTATAAAGATAAAGTGTAGATGCGACAAATCCTATTTCCTCTTTAGAAACTTTATATTTTTCTAAAATCCCTTTCCAATCTCCATTTGCGATTTTATTAAAACGTTCAGGCAAGAATATTTTTTCATGTTTACGAGTATCTTTTGAACAATTTTTCTCAATAAATGTTGCAAATGTCATTGGGTGAAGAGGTTTCAAATCTGCCTGTTTTAAACCTGAAACTGTTGTAGTTTCACTAACATCTTTTATTGCTGCTTGAGCAGTATCTATATTCTTTTTACCTTTAGCTACTGCCAGAATAGAGAGCATTGCAAGACTAATACTATTAGCGTGATCAATTTGGTCTACAGGAATTTGCTCTTTCCCTAGTTGATCTAAAGCAGCTTGTGTTTTATCAAGTTCTGCTTGTAAGAAGCTCTTAGATAAATCTGATTGAATAGATTGATCAACACTGGCTACTACAAGATTATGAGCATCTTTAAACACAATTGTATTTTGCTCTTGAGAGAGTTCAATTTCTCCCATTTTCATACCATGGGTATCTTTGATCTCTAGTACGCCGTGACCTGATAAATTATTTTCAATCGTTCCAATTTGATGTCCTTCACTATTCAAAACATTGACATGAAAACCATCTTTGACCAATGAAATATGATCTGAACCTACACCAATCTGTACCTTATCTCCAAATGACATAATATTTTCACTACCTGCTTGACCAAACAAGTGATGACTCTGTGACAAACTTTGATAAAAACTATCTAAATTGAAATTTGGATTAATGTAACTAGGTACAATGACTGGGGTAACTGGATCAATAGCAACATGCTCTATGCCCACTGGTACATTATTTACAAGGGGTGTCATAACAGGGCTAATTGGTTTAGCTGCTAAAGCTTCTGTTGGCACTGTATGCCCATCAGGTATTACATGACTTTCCACCGCTACAGGTGCATCACCGACCGAAAAGCCTAGTTTCAGAAATGGCAATAAGATTGATATGATCAAAATAGGTGCTTCTGAAAATAACTCTAATATTTTCCCTACTGTGTAATCATAGTTCTTATAAAAGTAATGAATTGCGATCGGAAATAAAATTGTTGGAATAATCAGAAATATCAAGAAAGATTGTGATTTCATTCCTTGTACAAGGATAAATACAGGCAAGAAATAAACAACTAGACCAACCAGAACTACGCGCCAATGCTCAATGAAGTATCCTAATCTCGCAATGAAGAAGAATATTAGGATAGGAATATAAATGATGAGTAAAAATGGAATAGTCGTACAAACCACCCCCAATACGATCATACCCACAATAAGTGCAAAGTTTTTAAACAGAATTTTAAAAATAGAAATTAAGGCGATTAAGCACAGCCCTATCAAACCATATGTTGGTTCTACTAAAAAACCAATGCCCATAATGGATGTATAAAAAATCACAGCACCTAAAAAGACAGGACTATTGATCAATGGTGGCTTTTGAATAATTAAACTAACTGGTTCAACCGCATTTATATTTTTCATAACAACCCCATTTATCATACTGATAAATATTAGAAATATTTTTAGAAATCAATTTAAAATCAATACCGCTGAAGGCTTTAATTTAAAAAATATAAAGCGGATTTTTCTTTACCTTCAAAATTAATTGAACCTAAATATGGATATGATTTCTTTTGATTGCTTGTTAAATTTCCATAATCAATACGTGTTTTTTCTTTGATTTCTTTTCTTGTTTTATCCATGCTAGCGTCAAAGATAATGACGGTATGACTTGCATCACCACATCTATCATTTCCACTTATGTCACAAACACCGCGCTCAATGCCAATAACATCTAAACCAAAAAGTTTCGTTCCTTTTACTTTCCATGTAAAAAACTTTTCTGTTTTCTCTGATGGTTGATAAGCACGAATCCCTTTTTCTACCCAGTAATCGATCTGCCCATAATTGACAGCTCTCAAAATTGATTCATAAGGTATAGGGGCGTATCCCTTTTCACTTTGGGTAAAGGTGTTCGTTGAATTATATAAATTAGAAGGCACAAGCTGTGGAGGACGATCAACCCTTTTTTGATGTTCATCAATAAAGGCTAGATTATGGGTTTGGATATCTTTGCTGTTGCCATTATTAGGTACTTGTAAGCTATTCCCTGCATGCAATTGCTGAGCATACATAGAGACGCCTAATACACAGGCAATAACGCCTAAAGTTAGTTTATTAGGTTTCATTATTATAAAGTCCCTTCGTTGATTATGGTGGCAGAACGAGCAAGGGTTCGCAGACTTGGTAATACACAAGCACACCCGAAGGTGTCCCTCACTCGTCCTACCGCAACGAGCGAGGGACGATAGTTACACACGAGAACATTCCTCAGAAGAAATAGTTCTGATGCGGTATTACAGCGGTCTGCGACGACCGGCTGACAATGTGGTCAGCGACTAGATGATAATTGTTAGTGATTGTAACCGTCAATAGTTTTATTTTATGAAATAAAAAACTAATATTTTCTATATTATTATTTTTAATTTAAAGTTATGAATGCCCTTTCAAATATCTCCTTAGCATACTTATCATGATCATATTTACTTTTCACACATAAAATTTCTCTTTTAGTCTCATCAATATTTGATAATAATTTAACCCCCGACCAACCTAATACTACTGACCTAATATCATTAGAGAGATCATTCCATTGAATATTTATTTTTCCAAAAGAAATAAATAAATTTACTTCATTATTTTTAAGAAGTGCTTTTTTAAATTGTTTATCTTCTTCTGGAAATGGCTCTGTATTAAATTTTAAGTATTCATAATGCTTATCTACTAATTCCTCAAATTTAATTACATTATTTTTTTCCTTATCAGAACAACTCAAATCTATTTCTTTGGTCTTTTCCAATAAAGTTTCTAATTTTTTTAATTCAAAAATCAATTGTATCTTTGAACTAGATATCTCATTTTTATAATTTTCATTATCATTGATTACGAAAGATATATGAATAGGTTTAAAATAATCTTTCGCTGCTATATCTACTTTATCAAGTTGATCCAACACTCTAACAATAATCGCTTCCTGTTGGTTAATAATATGTTGTTTTTTCCAGCTATCATATGCTGCAATTGCTAATATGGGAGTTAAGACTGTTGCAGTAAGAGTGATAATGGAACTAAACCATTTAAAAGGAGGTATAGTTCCGCACTTAATCTTATAAAATATGGACCCAACAATTGAAACTACAAATATTAAAATAAAATAAGCAAAACAAATGTGAAAAAAACTATTCATTAATCGGCCTTAGGAAATATTAAATTTAAATAATAATATAATTAATTATGCATAATATTCTCTTAGTTCATCATACACTTGTTTAGATGTATGAGTTTTTACTGACAAGCTTTTTAAATCATTATTAATTTCTACTGACTCAAATAACTTATAATATTTCAGGAACCAAACTTTATCTCTTCTATAATCCCAACTAATTTCACTCTTATTATCATCAATATACCTATGTATCAATGAGTTAAAAGCAAAATCATTGAATGTTTTTACAGAATTCAAGCAAATAAAACTAGCTTCTTGTAAGAAGCTTAAGTTTAAAATAATTGGTTTCTCAAAAAAAGATTTATGCTTATCTATACCCAATTTAATAGCATTTTTTGACCCTAATAAGCCTGCTCGATGTACAATACAATGTCTTAAATGACATAATTGCTCAAACATTTCTAAACATTGGATTAATTCACGCTGCTCTGGTTTTTGCTTATTAACACCAATATTAATATAAGTATTTACAGTATTTTTAATATTCTCATATGATATAAAAGAACAACCCTCTAGTAATGCCTCTGGCAACAAATCTACATTGTGATGTAATGCAGCAGCATACGTTAGTTGTTCTTCCATAGAAGAGTTATAAGATCTTTCATCAATCAAAATAACTTTCCGTATAGCTCTACGGTAATAAGATTCCACATTAGATACTAAACCCAGCAAAAAAAGGTTATAAATATCTATATCTTCAATATTAGATGGATCGATTAAATGATCTCTTTCTAGTGCACCTAATTTTATTAAGTAATATTTATTTTTCTTAATAAAAATATCGATAGGTGATATTGAGTTTTCTTCTGAAGTACTTCCAAATAAACTTGTTGTATCTAAAGAAGCAGCACGTGTATCTCCGTTAATTTTTAAATAAGGAGGAGCAGGTCTTTTAGCCATTAGTACAAAAACTCCTCCATTCCCTTAGTAGCTTCTTCAATAATTCTCATTGCTCTTTTTTCTCCTACTCCTTTCGCTTTGCGCAATTCCTGAGTGGGATTAGTAGATGAAATAATATCTTCTACGGTTTCAATACGTGTCTCTTCAATAATTTTTCTCTTTAACCATGCCGATAAAGGTAGATCATTAACCTTTCTTGAAATTAGTTCTTCAAAAGTAGACTTATTTATAAGCTCCGATCCACAATGCATACAAAATTTTTGATCTATATCACTTCTAGGATTTCCGCACTTCCCACATTTAGGTAAATCCAATTTTAGATTAGATAATTGATCATTTTCTATGAATTCTGCTAAAGAATTCTTCCTTAACGGATGTTTTTCTTTTGGATAACTTAGTAATTCAGAAAAGTTAAAAATCGCACCGGCGCGACCAGTTTGATATGCTCCCTCCCTAATTAAAATAGTAAAGTGTGGTATGAATCGATCATATACACGGGGTTTTCCTGAAGAGTTAGAGCCATGTTTCACTTCAGCTACTCTAGCTAAAAGCCCTGTTTCTTCAAGCAATCTAATTATAATTGATAAGTCTTTTGCTAATTTACTATCTTTTTCATAATCTTGAAGTATACCTAAATATATTTGCTGTTTATTTTCAGATAGAGATTTTTTATTCTCAGCTACCATTGAATATATAATTTTTAAAAAGACTTCATAACCTATTTGAACATAATTTTTATATTGTGGTTGTTTCGTTGCTAAAGATTTAAACTCTTGAAGTATAATGTCCGCCTGTTCACCAATCACACTATTAAGTTTATTTTGAATACTACTTCCTGTGCTATTATTATACTGATTGACTAAGTTTATAAAAGCTCTTGGTACACCAAAAGCGGCATACATAAAACATTTTTTTAAGTCATCCTTTAACTCAGTTGAATAACGCTTATTATAAATATCTTCAAATAATTTCTCATATTCACTATCTGTAATTGAAGGCCAACAAGAAATACTTTCTGCATCTTGTCCCACATGGAACCTTGGTCCAAATTCTGTATTAGGATATACAGAGGCTTTAGGAGATACCTTTGCAGATTTTAATGCTCTGAAAATATCAAAAAACTCGATCATATAATCTTTTGTTAAGACTAATGCAGCATCATCACAAAGTAAAATAGAATGCTTTCTTCCACTTTCATATAAAACTTTTTCTATATAGTCAGACACCATTTGAACTGAAATTTTTTCTAAGAGATCACTTTGCCAATCTCTTATTTGTTGCTTCTCAATTTGATCACAAAATAACTTAATATCGTCCCATTTGATATCATATAAGTTATCTTCGATTGTTAGTCCTATCGCTTCTATTGCCTCCTTTACACCCAATAAAACTTTAGACAAAACCCAACAATGAAAATATTGAATCGCAATAGTAGACTTATTCTTGAGAGGTTCAAGTCGCAAGTACTTTGAAAAGCTTACATAAATTGGTAAAGGTTTATTTGAATTTACTAAAGATTGCTTATAAGCGATCTTCATATGATGTGTTTTACCAACACCTCTAGGGCCAACAATCAGCTTTGATCCCCTAGCCAATAATTTATTAACAACATTTTGATAGAATTTTGTTTCTGCTGTTATTCTTTCTAACTCTTCGAGCGTCATATGATCCGCTCTGTACTCTAATTCGTCTTCAACAGTCATTACATATCCTCAAAAAATGCTGGTACCATGGCTTGCATTTAGCTATCATTCTACCTTAGATGTATGAGTTTAATTGGGTCATGAACAAAAAAATTGCGTTAGGACAATTTTATACGCCACCTTCTATTGCAAGACCAATGATAGAAATGGCTATAAGTTTACTGAATACAACTCCTAAAAATGCAATTGAATTAGCCGCTGGACAAGGCGATCTAATTATTCCACTTAATGAAATTGTTCCAAGCTGTCAAATAACGGCTGTTGATCTTGATTTTGATAACACCGAGTTTCTTAAAAAAACTTTTAATCATTTAAAAGTTCATTGTCATGACTCAACTCAATCGCTTTCCTTTTTGAAAAATGAAAAGTTCGATTTAGCACTTGGTAATCCACCTTTTTTATCTAAAGTGGAGCTTAATGATTCACTCAAATGCCTTTTGCAAGATTATTTAGATTTAGATTTTAAAAAAGAAAAATTTATAAGAGCTGAGTTAATATTCATCTGTCAATACTTATCTCTAGTTTCTGAAAACGGAATATTAGCAATTATTTTACCAGAATCTCTAATTTCAGGTCAGCGGTTCGTAAAATTTAGAGAGGCTATTTTAAAAAAATGGAAAATTGAAAGAATTGTTGAGATTACAGGAAAACCATTTTCTTTAACTGAAGCTAAAACCCATATTTTATTCATTCGTAAAATTGAAGAAGTTAACAGAAATATTCCAGTAAGTAGAATTACAGAACATGGAGAAGTAATTCATCTAAAAGCTATTCCTAGCCATATTCTTAAAGATAGAATGGACTTTTCTTACTTAGAGCAATTTCATTCAAATTCAAAATTGAAACGTTTAGGAGATGTTGCAATTATTCAACGTGGAAAAAAAACACATCAAGATTTAGTAAAACAAGGCTTACCTTATCTACATACAACAAATATTTCTTCAGTCTCAAATTTAACTCTTGAAAAAGATAAAGAATATTCTAAAACCTTAGAAATTCTAGTCTGTCGAGTTGGTACTCGCGTTATTGGAAAATCCACAATTTATAAAGGCGAGCCAATAGAAATATCAGATTGTTTGTACAAAATACAATTTAAGGATAAATCTCTTGGTTTATTTTTTTATGAATATATAAGTTCTGAGATTGGACAAAAGAAATTAAAATCATTAGCTCGTGGTGTCTGCTCACGCTATATTACTAAGAGTGACTTACAAGACTTTATGTTTTAATTTAGTAATATATTAAGCCTAAATCCCTCGTTAAAATTCTTTTTATAAATTTTCAAAAATAAAAAAAGCAGCCTATAAAGGCTGCTTCTCTTTAAGTAAAAGGATTATTCCATCATAAATTAGATGCTCAGTTGGTGTTAGATTAATCGAATCCAATGTTGTAAATAGATAACCACTACTACCATCAACATTTTTATCGACCACTGGCACACCAGTTTCAGCATTAAATGCCCGCGTAATAAGTCGTGATGTAATTGGCACTCCAGCAAGCTTAAGCTTTTCCTGAAATCGTTCCAACTCGATAGAGCGAATACCTCTTCGCAGATCATCAGATGCTACTAGATAACCCCCACAGGCTTTTACAAATACTTTAGTAGGTACGTTCCCCCATGTAGTTTTATCTGTCACATCAAATGCTACAAGCTTTTGAGGAATATTTTTTTCACGTGGCGTAGGATACTTAACCTTAGTGAAATCAATATTTGTAACTTCCAAAATTTTATCTTTCACCAAACCAGACTGAAGCATAAAATTTGTAACATCGTTATAGATATCTTCTCCTAGCAAGATAGAAATTTTTAGTAAGTCCTCCCACACATCACCTAAGCGGTTATCAATATATTCAATTAACGGTACACTCAATATTTGAATGAACTCTAAAATTTCATCGTAATATTCCTTGATAACTTCATCAATTGCATGTGAAAGGCTGACTAAATCCAGCGTTTCGACATATTTGTACTTCTTGAGATTTACCCCATTAGGCACTTTCTGCATTTCAATGACAATACAACGTGAAACTGTTGCTGCCTCTAGCTTTTCAGTAATCTTGATTCCTGAAACACACTTAAAACCAAAAACACTTTTAGATGCTTTAGCACGAGCAGTAACTGGCCCATCTCGCTCAAAACCGCTATTAAAGTATTCTGTAAAGTCTTTGACATTTCTCAGTACATCTACTTCATCAGCAAATACAGGGTGACCTTTTGATGATGAAGTCATCCGTACTAATCCAGCAGGAGTAGCATTAGCCACACGTTCATTAGCATTAACACCATTCACCCAAGCTAGAAACATTTGAAGTGTACTCTTGCCATATCCAGATCCTGAAGCATTGATCATCAAGATAGGAGCAAAATACAAATCTTTAGCATTCATTTCATCGTAAAGGGATAAAAATCGAGTTAAGACAGACCAACAAAAAAGTACTGAAAAAGTTTGTGGCGTTAGATATAAAAACTCTCCCCCTCGAACCTTAAATAAATGATGAAGCCCTCGCAATTCATTTTGGATAACCTCTGATTGAGGAGCATCTCGTACAATATTTCCAACACTTCCCGCTGATCCACTAGCACAAGTAAGAATATCAACTTGATTTTCCCCACCCTCAATAACTAGATCATCTGTTTTACAATCTTCTATCTCACCTCCTTTAATCACAGTGCTAAGATGTAGTACTGATTGACTCGCAATTTGATCAGAATCTGAATGAGAAGAACTGCCATTCTGCTCATCAGGTGAATGGGCTATCTCTTGATAGCCTTTTTCATTATTGAACTCCTGCATCGTCATACTCCCGTACCTCCATACTGGTTCAACCAACTTTGGATAACCTCACAACGCCAACGAGTCAGCGTATGAATCTTTACTGGTACAGGAAAACGACCATCTTTAGCCCATTTCCAAACGGTTGAGCGTTTGATAGGTAGATGTGGAAGCATATCGTTTAGGCTGATATAGCCAGTTTTAGGTAGCTTAGTAGTAGTAAAATCCACTACTACATTATCATTTTGTTGAATACTTGATTGCATTCAAAAGTCCTCTGTGGCTGCCGTTATTGGCTTGAGGACCATATTCAATTATTAGATCAATGTTATCTACGTTGATCCTGATTGCAAAATAATCAGACGTAAGGGTCAAGGTTCAAACCTTTGTATTTCTTATTTCTTCTTCAAAAATTTTATCCAAAATACTTTTACCTTGACCCTCTTTTTTTTCATTTATCACTGTTTGCCAATTCTTCTTAAAATTACTGGTAAGAAATTTCAATGATTCATCACCTTCGATATAATCTTCAACTGCTTTTTTCAAACCACCCACACCATCGTCTTGCTGAGGCTTATCCTTAATTTGGTCCCTTTCCCGAATATAACGAATAATACTTGGGACAATCATCGTAAATAGCTCTTTACCACTATATTTGTTTCTCTCATTATCCTTTAACTCAATTTCAATTTCTCTATTCTTTTTAATAACTTGAAAAATATCCTCTTTCAAAAACTTACAATCCTCTACTTTTAACTCTTGACTGGGTGAACCTGAATAAATTGTATAAATCTCATTATTATTCAATTCTTTTTTACCATATTCTGCTTCTTTAGAAAGAGCCTGCTTATGGTCTATGAGAGTAACAACTGAATCACGTGTGAAATTAGCAGTTATGCACATATCTTTGATACTGAGCTTTTTCGATTCCCCACTTTTCAATAACTCCACTACGAAATATTCTGCTCTTTTAATAGATATGTATCCTTCAAAATTAACATAACCATCAAGGGTGAATTTCTCTGTACTTATAGAAATATCCTCCCATTCATCTATTGAACAAGTTTTCAGTTTTTTGCTATCAAATAATCGAGTGTACTCAAGTAAGCTTATAGTCATTTGAGTTTCAAGATATCCCGACCAGTGAAATTTTGGCTCTAGTGAATTTTGTATGATCAATTCAGCAAAATCTGATTTTGAGATTTTCAACTGCTCAATACAATCGTTGATGTTTAAGTACTTATCTTTTTCACTGTTAGGGAATATTTCAACATTCAATTCAACATCATTCATTTTTATTCCAAGATTTTTAGAAACAAGCTGTTCAAGATTACAAAAGATAACATTCTTGTTACAATCAATATCCTAGAAAAAGGGATAATTTTTAAAGTAAATCCCAACCATAATAAAAATTATAGCTTGCTTTTTTGACGGTATATTTAACGGTATCAAATTAATTTTCAATATTTTATTTTAATTAAAATCAACAAATTAACATATCAATAAGGATTCCCGTAGGGACGCCAAATTCTAAAAAGCCACTGCATAATGTCAGTGGCTTTTTTCTTGCCTTAAAAATGAAAAACCAATCAATGATTAGCTTTTCATATGCTCCCTTAGCTCGCAATGCCCACTTGCACTTCAAGGCGACCCGACTGTACCCGTAGCCCTCTAATTTCAAATTGATCTACCAATTGCTGGACCAACTCTCGGCTTTCTCTCAAAATATTCAAACCCGGTAAAATACTAAAATCAGTCAAACTCAAAAGCTTTTCAACCATCCATGAACGGTTATTAATAAAGTCAATAAATCCTGCTTGCTCTAGGTCAATAAACCACATACGGTGACCATCGCGCTGGATGCCAGGAATATCGCCAATCAAGTGATTAATCAGTGATGGAATCGGTAACATATTCACCACTTCAAAACCAACTCGACCAATACGGCGCACAGCCCAGTTTGATAGTGTTCCCCCATGGCGAATCTGGACATCAAGGCTCTCATCCATTTGACGTAGGCGCAAAAATTTTTCCTGCCCAATACGACATTCCAATACTTTAAAATCTAAACTTAAACGATACATGAAACGATGATAATGCCCATCGATCTCGACTTGGAAACTATCATTGCTGCACTTGATTTTAATATCATCAATTTCAGAACGATCTATGCGCTTACGAATTTGATTGTTTAATAGCATTTCCGGTAAATACAACGTTAAGGTGCTCTTCCCCAAAAATGTACGTGCCATGATCAACGCGACTTGACGTGCAGTTTCACTGGTTTCAGACACCATATCTCTCACAGTGCCTGCCGCCAGATTTGTCATTCCAACAACTCCACGTCTGGTGTGAGTGGTCACTTGGTCGAGCGCATCTAATGCAGCATCCGCGACCCCTGCAATATTACGTGTCGTATCACTAGCGAACCCGACCGCATCTTGGGCATGTTGCAATGTCTTATGCAGTAATCGACGAGATAATGACGGTTTTGCGGTATCTGGGTTATCTACAGCCGATGCTGTTGTTGTAGGCTTCGACTCATTGTCATCTTGTTGACCCAAGTCCCTCTCTCCTTTTTATATTTATTTCACATCCTATTTATGAGTATTTAAGCTCATTTATAGTGCTAATCACACTTCATTTTTCTGTAGATTAGCATGCTCTACAATATTATTTTAATTTTTATGTGTACGCATAAATCATCTGCTTTTTGTATTTCTTTGTTTATTCAAAATTAATTTTTTGCTAGCTCAAAGCACTTCATCTATATCTTACAAATTTTTTTCTTTTTCGACATTTCCGTTAGAATAGATTCAAACTGAATGTGGAGTTCTTATGCAATACCGTTGCCCTCAATGTCAAAGTGTTAAAATTATGCCTGTAAGCCAAGGCATTAACAGCGCAAAACCAGCAGTTCCTAAAAGCCTTGCTATCTTAATTCCTGCAATTTTTATGCTTTTACTCTTGGTTATTATTAGCATTTTTATGTGGATTTTTGGCAATGGTGCAAGCAGCTCTCTTCAAATTGCAACAGTAGTTGTTTTTGTTGTGACTGTAGGGGCAGGTTTTATGTTCTGGCGTGATTTACCAGACTTTAAACTGTCTATGCAAGCATTTATGCAGTCACAAAAACATTGGAAATGCCGTGACTGCAATAACGAGTGGGAAATCTAATCAATTATTCACATCAGTTTAATGCTGATGTGAATGTGCTTCGCCAGCATGTTCATGGGGAGCATGCTGGGCAGTGTGCTGACAGTTAATCTCCTCGTCATCTTCAATTTGCAAAGTAACCTCTGCAATCCCATGTTCATGAGATAGCATTTCAACTGCTTCATTATAAAGCCTTGTACGCTCTGCTTCTGGCGCAAACAAGTGCACCGTTAAATGAATATTTTTAGACGTAATGGCCCATACTTTAAGTTGATGAATACTTTCAACGCCATTTAAAGAAAGTAGATCTGTACGTAATTTCTCAATATCCACTTCTTCTGGCACACCTTCGAGCAAAATATTAATGCTCTGTTTAAGCAAAATCCATGTTCTTGGTAATACCCAAAAGCCGATGAGTACGGCAATAAGCGTGTCAATCCAGTACCAGTTGGTGAAATAAATCGTTATTGCCGCGATGATCACTCCTACCGAACCCAATGCATCGCTTAAGACCTCTAGATAAGCACCTTTAACATTTAGACTAGAGTTAGCACCCGACATTAAAATTTTCATTGAAATGAGGTTAATTACTAAGCCAACCGTTGCCACAATGAGCATCCCCACACTTTGGATTTCAGGTGGCTTAGAAAACCGGATATAGGCCTCATATAAAATATAAACTGCCACCACAAAGAGCATGAGCGCATTGAATAAAGCTGCCAAAATTTCAAAGCGCTGATAGCCAAAAGTACGCTTATTATCAGCGGGACGTTTTGAAATTTGAATGGCAACCAAAGCAATTGCCAAAGCAGCTGCATCTGTAAACATATGTGCAGCGTCAGAGAGCAATGCCAAACTTTGCGTGATTAAACCTGCAATTACCTCAACAATTAAAAACGTTGTAGTAAGAGCTAAGGCAATTGTTAATTTTTTAGCATTACCTTCAGTGACTACGGCATGACTATGATCATGTTGTCCACTCATGTTGCGGACTCCTTATTATTTATCTTTATGGTGAGGTAAAAGTAACAATGAATGCATTATTATTTTTACCTCTTTCAAACACTTTTTTGACTCAAGTTCTGTAATCAAAAAAGATATCTCAAATCGATGACATTATGAATGCTCAGCGCTTTTCGCCTTGCTTTCATTCATCCATCGATAAATTACTGGTAATAAAACCAGAGTTAATATCGTAGATGAAATAATGCCACCAATAACAACCGTTGCCAAAGGTCGTTGCACTTCTGCACCAGTTCCTGTTGCCAAAGCCATTGGAATAAAACCAAGCGAAGCAACACAAGCCGTCATTAGAACGGGTCTTAAGCGTAAGATCGCCCCATTCCAAGTTGCAGTTTGAATATCAAAGTTTTCTCTAAGCTCTTTAATAAAGCTCAGCATCACCAGACCATTCAAAACAGCAACACCCGATAAGGCAATAAAACCGACACCCGCCGACATTGAAAGTGGAATATCCCTCAGCCAAAGTGCGATAATGCCACCCGACAAAGCAAACGGAACGCCGCTAAACACCAACAGACTTTCTTTAATGTTATGGAATACAGCCATGAGTAAAATGAAAATCATAGCAAGCGCTAATGGAACAACAATTTTCATTCGTGCAGCAGCTGAAGCTAGATTTTCAAACTGACCACCATATTCCAACCAATACCCTGCTGGTAGTTGTTCTTTTGCGAGCGTTGTTCTTAGCTCTTGAACAAATGATCCTAAATCACGGCCTTCTACGTTAGCGGTAATAATGACACGGCGCTTACCATTTTCACGTCCTACCTGATTTAAGCCTGAGGTACGTTCAACTTTAGCGACATCTTGAAGCTGGATTAGACCGCCATTTGGTAATTGAATCGGAAGTTGGGCTAAATTTTGAATGGTACGTTGCTGATCCTCTAAGCGAATTTCAAAATCGAACCGTCTATCGCCCTGCAAAATCTGCCCTACATTTTGTCCACCGACACTTGCCGCCACAATATCTTGAATGGCTTTGGCAGATAATCCATATTGCGCGGCCAAAGGACGATTAATTTCGATACTTAGCACAGGCAAACCGCTCGTTTGTTCTACCTTAACCGCTGTAGCACCAGAAATCGTCTGTATTTTTTGAGCAAATGCCTGAGCCTGCTCATTAAGCACTTGCATATCATCGCCAAAAATCTTGACGCCAATATCGCTACGAATGCCTGAAATCAGCTCATTAAAACGTAGTTCAATCGGTTGAGAGAACTCGCTGTTATTGCCCGGTAATGTCGCCAAGAAAGCCTGCATACGCGAACGTAGTTCATCTAGCGTTTCTTTAGAGTTTGGCCATTGATCATGAGGTTTAAGCAAAATGACCGCATCAGAGATATTAGGTGGCATCACGTCAGTTGCAACCTCAGCCGTTCCTGTTCGCGCAAAAACAGCTTTTACCTCTGGAAAGTTTTTCAAAATGAGCTTTTCGGTATTTTCTTGCATTCGAAGAGACTGCTCGAGTCCAGTGCTAGGTGAACGCATTTGCTGTAAAGCAAAGTCACCTTCACTTAACTGGGGAGCAAATTCGCTGCCCATTTGGGTCGCTAACACACCTGTGAGCACTAAAATACTTAATGCAAAACTAAGAACCACAATCTTAAGTTGATAAGCCTGATCGAGAATATCTCGATATTTCTGCTTTAAAAGCAGCATCCAACGTGTTTCTTTTTCTTTCACTTCACCCGTAACAAAAAGAGCAACTGCCGCAGGTACAAATGTCACAGAAAGAATCATGGCACCCAATAACGCCATAACCACGGTCATTGCCATTGGATGGAACATCTTGGCTTCAACGCCAGATAAGGCAAAAATAGGTAAATAGACCACTAAAATAATCATTTGCCCAAAAATAAGCGGTCGGCGGGCCTGTTTTGCTGCAAGGAAAACTTCTTTGAATCGCTCAGTGCGTGTAAGTGGTCGATGTAAAGCATGCTGTGCTTCTGCTAGACGTCGAATACAGTTCTCTACAATAACAACCGCACCATCTACAATAATCCCGAAATCAAGCGCTCCTAGGCTCATCAGGTTGGCACTAATGTTTTGTTCAGCCATACCTGTCAGGGTAAATAGCATCGAAAGTGGGATAACACAGGCAGTAATTAAAGCTGCTCGGAAATTTCCAAGGAAAATAAACAGTATCACAATAACCAGAATCGCCCCTTCTACAAGGTTCTTCTGTACTGTTGCAATTGCTTTATTTACCAAACTCGTCCGGTCATAAACCGTTTCGATTTCTACACCTTTAGGTAGGGTAGATTGGATTTCCTTAATTTTGGCATCAACCGCCTGAGCAACGGTACGGCTGTTCTCCCCCATCATCATCATGGCAATGCCAAGAACAGTTTCTTCACCATTGTAAGTTGCAGCGCCTGTTCTTAAATCATGCCCAATAGAGACATTCGCCACATCTGCCACACGAATTGGTAAACCATTTTTAGTGCTTACAGTAATGTTTTGAATATCTTCAACACTACTTAGCATGCCCGGCACACGAACAGTGAGCTGCTCTCCGTTTTCTTCAATAAAACCTGCACCGCGATTTTCATTGTTTTCTTGCAAAGCAGTTTGAAATTCATTAATTGAAATTTGCAGCTGCTGCAAACGTTTTAAATCAGGAGAAACAATATAGGTTTTATTGTAACCACCAATACTGTTAATTTCGGCTACGCCTTTCACCCGCTGTAATTGAGGACGTACAATCCAATCCTGAATTTCGCGTAAATCCATAGCTGTATAGGCTGTACCATCAGCTTTTTTAGCACCAGCTTTTGCTTTTACGACCCATTGGTAAATTTCACCTAATCCCGTTGAAACAGGAGACATAACTGGATCAACTGATTCGGGTAGTTGTCCGTCCGCCTCTTGTAAACGCTGGTTAATCAGTTGTCTTGCCCAATAAATATCTGTTCCATCTTTAAAAATGATGGTGACTTGAGAAAGTCCATAACGGGAAATAGAGCGAGTCTGTTCCAGATTAGGAATTCCGGCCATCGCATTTTCAATAGGATAGGTAATCCGCTGTTCGACCTCTAAAGCCGTATATCCATTTGCTTGAGTATTAATCTGGACTTGAGCATTGGTAATGTCTGGAACCGCATCAATAGGAAGCTTTTGATAACTCCAGATTCCGACTCCAATCCACGTCAGCACAAATAGCATGACCCAAATAGCATTTTGAATGGCAAACTGAATAATTCGATCAAATAACCCTTCGGGTTTGGGCAGTTCAGGTTTATTAATGTCCATGCTCCGCCTCTCCTTTTTCCAGTTCGGATTTCAGCAAGAAGCTGCCTTCTGCAACATAGCGCTGGCTTGTATTAATACCCTTTACAACTTCGACCCACTGACCATCTTTAGAACGTTGCCCCAACTGTACCGTGACAGGTTCAAACTCAAAGCCTGTTTTGACCATTTTTGGAGTAAAAATAACGTCTTTACCTTCAACTTGCTGGATCGCTTGTGCTTTTACACGTATCACTTTTTGCGTTGAACCTGAATTTAGCTCAACGTTAACCATTAGGTTTGGACGTAATTCACTATTATTTGCTAAGACCTTTGCACGGACTTGTAAGCGCCCTGTTTGAGCATCAGCCTCTGTTGTTAAGCTTTGAACCTGTGCAGTAAATACATTCCCAGTTTGCAACGATTTAAATTCAATTTGCTGATTTGGCTGCACATTCATATTTGCGGTGCTTGGTAAAATAAACTCCAGCCACAACTGATCAAGTTGATTAATAATAAAAAGCTGGTCTGCTAGCTGTACGTTTTCTCCCACTACAATATCTTTATTACTCACCATGCCAGCAATTGGCGCTGTTAAGGTGTAGCGTCCTCCTGAACCGGAACCTGCGCCGAATGCACTTAAGCGCGAGCGAGCTGCTTTAACTTGTATCTGAGCTTGCTGGTAAGCGTTATAAGCTCTTTGATAGTCTTGTTTAGCAGAAATTCCCTGAGACCATAAGCTACGTTCACGTTCATAGTCCTGACGCGTTAAATCAAGATTAGACTGTGCAATTTGCAAATTAGCTTGTTGATCGACTAGATCTGGAACCAATAAGCTTGCGAGAGCCTGACCCTTTTTAACTTGTTGTCCCAATTCAACATAGACTGCTTCGACACGACCACTAAAACTTGGTGAGACATGAGCTTGACGGTCAGTATTTACAACCAGTTTGGCTGGATAAGTTTGAAGCTGAGCAACTTCACCTAATTCAGCCTGTTCAATTTTTAAATTTTGTTCCTGCATTTGTTGAGCAGTGAGCATCAATGGTTTTTCATCTTCTTCATGGTGTTCTTCACCCTCTTCTTCAGCATGCCCGTGACCTTCCGATGCTTCGGAAGAATTAGATTTATTTTTTGAATTTAAAACCAGTAAACCAATTAATAGTGCAGTGATTGCAGCAATCACCCCGACCCAAAGCCATTGAGAATTTTTCTTTAAATTTGTCGACATTATTATTCTCCTGCCTGAGTTGGGAATGTTTGACTTTGTTGCCAAGCACGTTGATTGAGTTGCATTAAGGCATCTTTCGCCATGATCTGTTCTGGTTCTAACCCGAGACGCAAACTTTGAATTTCAATTGAGTTTTGCCAAGCCTGTTTTAATAGCTCGACTTTACGTAAGCGCACGTCTTGCAATAGCATGGTCGCTTGCTGAACATCGGTAACGGCGAACTTACCCAAACGGAAACCTTGCAATGTTTTTTGCTGAACTTGAATTGCAAGAGGAACTTGCTGATCATTGAGTTGTTTAAACTGGATACGTAAACCTTTTAACTCTGACATTAGGGTTTCAATATCAACCTGATTTTGCTGTCGATAAAAGCTTTGCTGACGTTGAGATAGCTCTTGTTTGGCCTGAGCAATCTTGATTCCGTATTGCTGGCGATTAAAAAGATTTAAAGGAATTTCCACACCTAAACGAATTTGGTTATCTGTACTCTGTTCTGGAGAGCGAGTGTTATTAACACCCAAAGTTACGGTAGGTTGTGGTCTTGCTTTTGCTTTAAGCTGTTGAATATTGGCTTGCTGTGCAAGAGAATCTAACTGGAAAGAGCGCTCCAATAAATTATTTTGTGAATCTTGGTTTGGTTCTACATTCACTGCCAGCGCCCATAATTGGTTTGGACTTTGGAATAGCTGAAACTGACTTGAACCACCACCCCATAAATTCACCAATTGCTGTTTCGCAACTTGGAGTTTTAAATCGACTTGTTGATATAAACGCTGATTTTCCAAGTGAGACATACGCACTCGGTCTACATCAACTTGAGCAATACTGCCTGCCTGATAACGTTTTTCCGATGCTAGTAAATTTTCTTGGCTCACTTCGAGCTGCTCGCCAATGAGAGACTTTTCAAGCTCAAGCAAAGCCACTTGCGACCAAAAATATTTAACGATTAATCCAAGTTCAGCTTGATAACGCTGCTCAGCCAAATCAATTTTTGATATTTCTACTTTTGCCAAATTTTGTGCAGCCTTACGCTGCCCAAAAATATCTAAAGGCTGAGAGATTCCAATCGCGAGTTCTTTTTCTTGATCACTCTGGAAACCTGTTTGCTCAATGGAAAGACTTGGATTTGCCCATAAACGACTTTGCTTTAAATTAGCCTCAGCCATTTGCTGCTGTGCTTGCCAAACACCTTGCTGATTTTGATAGTTTTGTACCTGTTCTAACGCTTGCTCAAAAGTAAACGCTGCTTTTTGAATATAGCGTTCTTGTTGAATATCAGACTGAGCCATCACTGCTTGCCCAGCCAATAGCATGGCAATAGACAGGCTTGAGATAGTTAAAACTTTTTTTAACGTTATCTTAACGTTACTCTCTAAGTGACAAGTAGAACTCACTCGAGTTGAAAAAATAGAAGACATGTTTTTGCCCCGCAATAAATAAAAGATGCGGTGGGCTTATTTTGGCTACCCCACCTATAGCGGGGTCAAAACAGGAGGAGGTTTTAAAGCAGTAAGATGGGGTGACTGGTAAGAATTAGACCAGTGATAAATTTGTGAGAGTTCCTGTACATGGACTACAGGTACTTCAGCTTGTTTTGCAACTTCAGTCATCACAACATGAAAACATGAAGGCAAATGATCATGGTGATCTTGCAAATTTAAAGGAGCTTTATGAGAGGTGTTTCGGGCATCGTTCTGTTCAGTATGCGTTTGATGTGAAGATTGATATACATTCAAAGCCGCATGATGCCCGAAATGATGCAATGCTTTTTCCTGATTTTCATGCGCACAAAATGCCGCTGCCACATTCCATAAACTCTGGAATATGAGCAAACTAAACAAGATGGACATAAAAATTGCGGAACGTGGCAAAAGCGCACCATTAAGCTAAAAAGTTGAACAAAGCCACTATAACAGGCACTAGGCATGTAATAAAATTACAAAACCTCCAATCACGAATCCCCACCTTTTAATTTAGAACTTATCTCACGTTAGGCGAGACAAAAATAACTTATTATTGAGTAATCATTATGTACAAGCTTTTTTCTGCATCTATATTAACAATTTGCCTTGGCTTAACTGGCTGTGCAACGTCAATGCTATCATCAGCCTTACCCAATGAAACAACCCAAGTTCAGACGAATACCTTAAAAACAGATCAAATTATTGCCCTAGGACAGGCAGTTAAAAATCAGCAGGAACAAGGATTAGTATTTATAGGTCAAGACTATAATTATTTAATGACTGATGGTAGCGCAGAGTTTCTAAAAATTATTAAAACCATTCCAGCCACCGAAAGAACGCTTAATATCCCCTCTCCACTTGTGCTCACTATGGATGATCCAAATCATTTTCACGGAGTAATACAAGTTCGCTATAATACACGCATGGGAAATCTAAATGAAAAACAGAAAGATATGTTAAAGGATTTGGGTTTTAAACAGAATTTTGCCATGCTCCAAGCTCAACAAAATACCCCATATCCCTATATTAATATTTTTTTCAAAGGCCAACTTTATGAAGCTAAAGACCTAAAAGATATTCAACAAAAGCTAGCAACTCCATACGTGGTGGAATTACAGGAAAAAATTGAAACAACTACAAAACATCCATTCAAGCGTGCTACCCGCAAGGTTTTGTACCCTTTAGCAATGACCTTTGATGTAATTGTTTTTGCACCCTCTTTAATATGGGCAGATTTACATGGTGATTTTAATAAATAAAGTACTGAGATTCCTAAGACAAAAAACCAGCCCTTAGGCTGGTTTTGTTTAAAAAAATTTCTTTTGTTTGATATTTATAAATTTTAATAAGATTTTATAAAGAAAATAAAAAACGAATATCTCAAATAAAGATTATTTTCTAGTTTCTAAAACCTAGTTCTTTAGAGAATATAACAAGCTAATTTCAGCTGGCATAAAAACACGTGTAACTTTTATGTAAGCCAAAACTTCATTATTTTTCATCCAAATGCGCTATATCACATTTACAAAAAAAAACATAATATTTCAATATAAGGGACTAGCTTAAAAGTGTGAGTCAATTCAATCAAATTGAGGAACAAGGGAGACTATCATGAATATGAAATCAATCAAGCATGGGCTTAATCACTTGTTTGCTTTTGAACACTTACTTCCCGATATGCATTCGCAAGCGGTTGATGAAATTGAACAAGGCTTACGTTTTGAAGAACTTGCCGAGCAAGATCATGAACGTATGCAAAACTGGTTAGACGTAACCCCGAATGATCGAAATGCTATGTGGTGTTACTTACGAGCAGCTTTACGAGGTAGCTCTGATGCCTCTTTTAAACTTGGTATTGGTTATCTAAATGGTCAATTTGGATTAGATAAAAATTATCGTGAAGCTGAAAAATGGCTACAAAAAGCAGCAAGTCAAGGTCACCCCGATGCTGAACGTTGCCTACAAGAAGCATTTAGTAAACTAGCTTTCTCATAAAACAAAAAAAACCAGCCCTTAGGCTGGTTTTTAAATTTAGTAGCAATTAACCACTAATTTTTTTGTACTTCGTACGTTTTTGAACAGCGTCGTCACCTAAACGTGACTGGCGATATGCTTCATATTCAGCATAGTTACCTGCGTAGAATTCTGGCTGTTCATTTTCAAATGACAAGATATGTGTCGCAATACGGTCAAGGAACCAACGGTCGTGCGATACCACCATTACCGTACCTGGGAATACAAGGATTGCATCCTCAAGCGCACGTAAAGTTTCAATATCCAAGTCGTTTGATGGTTCATCCAGCAAGATTACGTTTGCACCTAACTGTAAGATCTTCGCAAGTTGTAAACGGTTACGCTCACCACCAGACAATTCACCTACACGTTTTTGCTGATCTTGACCTTTAAAGTTAAAACGGCCGATATAAGCACGTGATGCGATTTCGTAATCACCGATTTTTAAGATATCTAAACCGCCAGAAACTTCTTCCCAAACAGTTTTATTATTATCTAGAGTGTCACGGATCTGACCAACATAAGCAACTTTAACCGACTCACCTAAGGTCACAGTACCTGTATCAGGTTGCTGTTCGCCGGTCATCATACGGAATAAAGTCGTTTTACCTGCACCGTTTGGACCAACGATACCAACAATCGCTGTTGGAGGTACGGTAAACGTTAAGTTTTCGTACAACAAGCGACCATCAAATGATTTACTGATGCCTTCCACTTCCACAACTTTGTTACCCAAACGTGGGCCAGGTGGAATATAGATTTCAGATGTTTCATTACGTTGTTGGAATTCTTTAGAGTTAAGCTCTTCAAAACGTTCCATACGTGCTTTGTTTTTCTTTTGCTGACCTTTAGCATTTGAACGAACCCATTCAAGTTCTTTTTTCAATGCTTTAGCAAAAGATTCTTCTTGTTTATTTTCCTGCTCTAAACGAGCATTCTTTTGTTCTAACCAAGAAGAATAGTTACCTTGATAAGGAATACCCATACCACGGTCAAGTTCAAGAATCCACTCAGCCACGTTATCCAAGAAATAACGGTCATGCGTAATCGCAACGATAGTGCCAGGGAAATCTTTCAAGAAACGTTCTAACCAAGTTACAGATTCTGCATCCAAATGGTTCGTCGGTTCGTCCAGAAGTAACATATCTGGTTTCGAGAGCAATAAACGGCAAAGTGCAACACGACGGCGCTCACCACCTGAAAGTAATGATACGTCTGCATCCCAAGCTGGAAGATTCAAAGCATCCGCAGCAATTTCAAGCTGGTTGTTTAGGTTATGTGCATCCCAAGCATGGATAATTGATTCTAATTTTTCCTGCTCTTTTGCAAGCGCATCAAAATCTGCATCTGGATCTGCATATTCTGCAAAAACCTGATCAAGACGTTCTAATGCATCTAAAGCTTCACGCACGCCATCTTCAACGTTACCACGAACGTCTTTAGTCGGATCTAGCGGTGGTTCTTGCTCTAAATAGCCGATTTTAATTCCAGGTTGTGCACGAGCCTCACCAGAGAAATCTTTATCTACGCCAGCCATAATACGAAGCAAGGTAGATTTACCTGCACCGTTCAAACCGAGCACACCAATTTTGGCACCCGGGAAAAATGATAAAGAGATGTCTTTTAAGATTTCGCGCTTTGGCGGAACCATCTTAGACACTCGGTTCATCGTATAAATATATTGGGCCACGCAGGACTCCTCAATTGAAAAACCAGTACATCGCAATAAGCGATAAATAATCGCGCGTATTATACGCTGAAAACCTCTTTGACTTGAAGTTATGATTTCCATCGTACGGATTTATCAAACAATTTTCTTTTTCAATAAGTTGCAAAATGTTTATGTATAAGATTTATACAAGGTTTCAGCGTATATTTTTCTATCTTTATTCCTAAAATTAGAAAACAAACCAGAATTTCTGCAATTTTCAAGATGAATTTTAGGCTAGACTCGCTCAATATTTAACTCACGAAGATGAAGTAATAATGACTTATAAAGATGAAACCTTAGCCATTCATGCAGGCTATTCACCAGAGGCGACCACAAAAGCTGTTGCAGTCCCTATTTATCAAACCACATCTTATGCATTTGATAATACCCAGCACGGTGCCGATCTTTTCGATTTAAAGGTTCAAGGTAATATTTATACCCGTATTATGAACCCAACGACCTCTGTGCTTGAACAGCGCCTTGCTGCTCTAGAAGGTGGTATTGGAGCTTTAGCATTAGCTTCTGGTATGGCCGCAATTACCTATGCTATTCAAACGATTACCGAAGCGGGAGACAATATTGCTTCTGTCTCAACCTTATATGGCGGGACCTATAATCTATTTGCTCACACCTTACCGAAACAAGGTATTGAGGTCCGATTTTTTGATTACCAAAAGCCTGAAAGCTTACGTAACTTAATTGATGATAAAACCAAGCTTGTTTTTGTTGAGTCGATTGGCAACCCACTCGGAAATATTATTGATCTAGAGGCCATTGCTCAAATTGCTCATGAATATGGTGTTCCAGTCGTTGTAGACAATACCGTTGCCACTCCTGCTTTATTGAAACCATTTGAATATGGTGCCGATATCGTCATTCATTCTCTTACAAAATATATCGGTGGTCATGGCAATAGCATTGGTGGTGCGATTGTAGATAGCGGTAAATTCCCTTGGGGTAAATATCCGGAACGCTTTAAAGTTTTGAACACGCCTGACCCAAGTTATCACGGGGTTAATTATGTCGAAGCATTAGGTGAAGCAGCTTATATTGCCCGTGCACGTGTAGTTCCATTACGCAATACAGGTGCAGCAATTAGCCCTTTAAGTGTGTTCTTAATTTTACAGGGTCTAGAGACTCTAAATTTAAGGATGGAACGCCATACTGAAAATGCTCAAAAAATTGCGGAATATTTGCAAAACCATCCAAAAGTAAAATGGGTGAATTATGCAGGCCTAAAAGATCACCCGCAGCACCAACTGGCTCAAAAATATGTAAAAGGTAAGCCTTCTGCAATTTTGTCTTTTGGTGTTCAAGATGGCCGCGAAGGTGGTACTCGTTTCATCGATGCACTACAACTGTTTACTCGTCTCGTAAATATTGGCGATGCAAAAAGTTTAGCTTGCCACCCTGCAACGACAACTCATCGCCAGCTCAACGAACAAGAACTTAAAGCTGCTGGCGTAAGTGAAGATATGGTCCGTCTTTCGATTGGTATTGAGCATATCGATGACTTAATCGCCGATTTAGAACAAGCACTTTCAGCTGTATAACTTTTGAACTACCTAACAAGCCTATGGAAACAGAGGCTTTTTTATTTTCTGCTCATGATAGGACTAAAAACAATTACTGGATTAAGATACTAATTTAGAGTTTTTACTCTAAATAAATTGTTAAATTTCATATATTTACTGACTAGACAATTTTTAAACATCTATTAAGATAAGTGACAATATTTATGAGTTCATCTGGATGAACCTACGGTTGTAAAAAATAAAAATTACATACCGGAATAAATAGTCCCTGCCCCTACTTAGGTAAAATGCTGTGAATAAAAAATTAGAAGCTCTGTTCCAGGAAAAGGTACAAGATAAAGTCATTTTAGTGACAGGCGCCTCGAGTGGAATCGGATTAACGATTTCAAACAAACTTGCTGATGCGGGTGCTCATGTCTTACTAGTTGCACGTACTGAAGAAACTTTGGAAGAAGTAAAAGCAGATATCGAAAGTCGTGGTGGTAAGGCATCAATTTTCCCATGTGATCTCAATGATATGGATACGATTGATCAAGTATCTAAAGAAATTTTAGCAACTGTTGATCACATCGATATTTTAATTAATAACGCTGGTCGTTCTATTCGCCGTGCCGTACATGAGTCTTACGATCGTTTCCATGACTTTGAACGCACGATGCAGTTAAATTATTTTGGTGCAGTACGTTTAGTCCTTAATATCTTGCCTCATATGATTCAACGTAAAGATGGGCAAATTATTAATATTAGCTCGATTGGTGTGTTAGCAAATGCGACTCGCTTCTCTGCCTATGTCGCGTCTAAAGCCGCTCTTGATGCATTTAGCCGCTGTCTATCAGCCGAAGTTCATGCACATAAAATCGCAATTACTTCAATCTATATGCCGTTGGTTCGCACTCCAATGATTGCGCCAACCAAAATTTATAAATATGTACCAACACTTTCACCTGAGCAGGCTGCTGACTTAATTGCTTATGCCATTGTGAAACGTCCAAAGCGTATGGCAACAAACTTGGGCCGTTTAGCTTCAATGACTTATTCTGTTGCACCAGGCATCAACAATATGTTCATGTCGATTGGTTTCCGTTTATTCCCAAGCTCTGATGCCGCAAAAGGTGAAAAAACTGAAAAACTGAACTGGGCACAAAAAGCATATGCACGAATTTTCCCAGGCGAACACTGGTAATTTTGAGTTAATAGCATAATGAATAAAAAAGCGCCTTATTTAAGGCGCTTTTTTATTAAAGAATTTATCAATCAAGAAACTGAACATGCCCTGTTTTTACATCATAAATTGCACCCACAACTGCAATCTCACCTCGCTCAACCATATCTTTTAAGACGTTACTCTGGTTAATGATGTATTGAATGTTGTAGTGAACATTCATAGCAGTCACCTGATTGATAAAGGCTTTACTTAGATCACGTGGCTGCATAATGTCATATACACTATCAACCGAATGCATTAACGGCCCAAGCACATATTGAATATGTGGCATTTCCTTCACGTCAGCCACCTGCTTATGCTCTAAGCGTAATTGACAGGCGCTCGTAACCGCACCACAATCGGTATGCCCTAAGACTACAATCACTTTAGAGCCTTTAGCCTGACAAGCAAACTCAAGCGAGCCTAATACCTTTTGCCCAGCAATATTACCTGCAATTCGTAAGCTAAACAGATCACCAATACCCACGTCAAAAATCATTTCTGTAGGTGCACGTGAGTCCATACAACCAAGGACTGCTGCGATCGGATGTTGCCCTTCATCTGCGGTAACTCGAATTTGTCGATAAATATCTCGTTGAAGGCGTTCATTTCTTACAAAGCGCTCATTACCTTCTTTAAGCAAATTCACGACTTGCTGTGGACTCAGTTTTTGTTGTAAATCCCTTGTACTAATATCAATATCAAGTACCGCATCATCAACGTCTTGATAATGCTGTTTGAACCCGACCAGTTTAAGATTTACTTGGCGTTTAATGGCCGTTTCACTTTGATAATCTTGAATAACTTGATATATGTCAGGATCGATCGAATCACATTGAGTTGCATCAATAATGAGTTGTTGATGTTTATGCACATGTTCCAATGCCGAAATAAGCGCAGAACGATTAAGAAAGGTGACTTGTGAAGGAAGCTCAATACGAGTCACTACGCCATGCAAACGCTTCTCTCTATAAACACGAATACCTTTATTAAAATTGCCATAGAGAATAAAAGCGCTACTGGTGAACAGACCAATTAAAATTCCCATTAAAAGATCGGTCTGCAAAATTGCAACTAAGGTAATAATAAAAGGTAAAAACTGTTTCCAGCCCTTTTGATAGAGCTGTTTAAATAGTTTTGGATGAGTAAGCTTAAATCCTGTCACGATTAATATCGCAGCCAATACAGACAAAGGAATCATATTCATTAATGGCACGAAGAACAAAACCGCTAACAGCAACAATACACCATGAATAATGGTGGAACATTTACTACGCGCGCCTGTATTTGCATTCACCGAACTACGCACAATAACCGAGGTCACAGGCATTCCACCAATTAAGCCCGAAATAATGTTACCTGTACCTTGTGCCCAGAGTTCACGGTTAGGAGGAGAAGAGCGTTTTTGAGGGTCGATTTTATCTGCCGCTTCCAGATTCAATAATGTTTCTAAAGATGCCACGACAGCAAGCGTAATTGCTCCTGTGTAAATCATAGGCTCAGCTAAGTAACTAAAATCTGGGAAAATTAATACTTCGTCGGGTGCTTGTAATATATTCGGCAATTGAATGAGGTTATCAACTTGCACTGCCCAGGGTGAGCCAATACTCACCAAAATAAAATTTAAAACCGCTGCCAACACAACTGCAATCAGGGCAGAAGGTAAAGCTAGTTTTTTGAGTGGACTACTATCCCACGCTAAAATTAAGAATAAACTGAGCAAACCAATGAGTGCAGCTCCTCCATCAAAACGTTGAAGGAATGCGTCTGGTGTTGATGTCCAAACCTGTTTCCATGAAAAATCAGAAAGTCCGAACAGATAAGGTAATTGTGTCGCAATAAGGATGACACCAATGGCCGCCAGTAAACCCAAAATGACATTATTTGGAATAAAGTTGGCAAAAAAACCTAACTTGAATAATCCAAATAGAATTTGAAGGACACCAGCAAAAATAATACATAATAAAAAGGCGGCATAATTGCCGCCTAGTTGTTCTAACTGTACAAGAATTACGGCAGTCAGCCCCGCCGCTGGGCCTGCAACGCTAATGTGAGAACCACTCAGTAAGCCAACAATAATGCCGCCAACAATACCTGCAATAATACCAGAGATGATGGGAGCACCTGAGGCTAAAGCGATACCCAAGCATAGCGGCAATGCCACGAGGAATACGACAACTCCGGATAAGAGGTCTTTTAAATGAAATCTATTTTTCAGGTTTAAAACCGACATAAAACAACCATTTATAATAAAAAGAAATAAGCAAAGTTGTACTATTACAGCCTGAAAGTGAGTAAGTGCTTCAAGGCAATGTTGATGTTGTCGGACAACTGAATATGATTAAAGTTGAGTTATGCTATAACGTTGTATATTTGTTTGAGTATTTAACAGCGTTTTGTTGATCTTAAGATTCACCTCATGTTCATATCTGCGATTTTTTATTAATTCCCCATAAAAAACTTTTAAAAAATATATTTTAACCAATAAAAAAAGCCTCCGATTGGAGGCCTTTTTAACAATTAAAAACTCTTATTTAGAGCCTTTAATCCCTGCTTGTAGTAACAATGCACCTAAACCGCCAATCTTTTGTTCTTGTGGTTTATCTTGCTTGCTACGCTGAGGGCGTTCAGCTTGATCTTTACGCGGTTGAGGACGTTTACCTTGAGGTTTACGCTCAAAACGCTGTTCTGTATTTTGCTCACGACGTGGTGGACGCGGCGCTTTAACAGGTGAAGAACCTTCAGCACGCATACTTAAGTTCACGCGGTTACGTTCAACATCAACCTGCATAACACGTACTTGTACAATCTGGCCCGGTTTTACAACTTTATGTGGATCAGATACAAACTCATTTGCCAGTTCAGAAATATGAACTAAGCCATCCTGATGTACACCAATATCAACAAAGGCACCAAAGTTTGTGACATTAGTGATCACACCTTCAAGCTGCATACCTTCTGTCAATTGACCAACTTCAGTAATATCTTCACGGAATTTAGCAGTACGGAACTCTGGACGTGGGTCACGACCCGGTTTTTCAAGTTCAGCTAAAACGTCTTGAATTGTTGGTAAACCAAATTTGTCATCAACAAATTCATCAGCTTTTACTTGGCGAATGATTTCAGTATTACCGATGATGTCTTTAACAGTTGTTGCTTTTGCTGCAACAATTTTCTCAACAAGACCATAACTTTCAGGGTGAACAGAAGAAGCATCCAAAGGTTCAGAACCATTTTGAATACGTAAGAAACCAGCTGCCTGTTCAAAAGTACGCTCACCTAAACGTGGTACGCTTTTCAACGATTGACGGTTGTCAAAACGACCATGCTCTTTGCGGTATTCAACAATTTGTTGAGCAATTGCTTTGTTTAAACCTGCGGTATAAGCCAAGATTGCTGGTGAAGCGGTATTTACATCAACGCCTACAGCATTCACACAGTCTTCTACCACTGCACCAAGTGTTTTTGCCAAACCAGTCTGGTTCACATCGTGTTGATATTGGCCCACACCAATTGATTTCGGATCAATCTTAACAAGTTCAGCAAGTGGATCTTGTAAACGGCGAGCAATAGAAACTGCACCACGAATTGAAACGTCAAGTTCTGGAAGTTCTGCCGACGCAAGTTCACTTGCAGAGTAAACAGATGCACCCGCTTCACTTACAGTGATTCGTGTTAAATTCAGATCAGTATTCGCAGCCATCATTTCAGCAACAACAGCTTCTGTTTCACGGCTAGCTGTACCATTACCAATTGCAATGAGCTCTACATTATATTCACGGCATAGGCGTGCAAGTTCAGCGATTGAGCCTTCTTTATCTTCTTTGGGAGCAAATGGATAAATCGTGCTGTGAGCAAGTACATCACCTGCATCGCTGATTACTGCCAGTTTCACACCAGTACGAATACCAGGGTCAACACCCAAAGTCGTACGGCTACCAGCTGGCGCTGACAATAATAAATGACGAAGATTTTCAGCAAACACCTGCATTGCCTCTGCTTCAGCAGTAAGACGTTTTTCTGTCAGCAATGAATGTTCGATTTGAGGACGAATCTTACCTAACCAGAATAATTTTGCAGTTTGCTTTAAGAAATCTTGACGTGCTTGAGGTTGAATTTGCTCAAGGTTGTATTCAGTTTCAATACGCGCCAATGGAGCATCATCTTCACCATCTACTTTCAAACCCAATACGTTTTCTTGACGACCACGTAACATCGCCAATAAACGATGAGAAGGTAATTTGTTTAGACCTTCAGAGAATTCAAAGTAGTCACGGAATTTTTTACCAACTTCTTTCTTTTCTTCAGATGCAACCGCACTTTTTAAAACGGCACTTTTTGCAAAAGTTGTTTTTAATTCTGTAGTAAGTGAAATATTTTGCGCCCAGTCATCAATCAGAATGTGCTGAATCGCATCTAACTGACTTTCAACATCTGGGTAGTCTTCGTGACTAAAACCAGCTAATGCTTCTGTCGGGTCAACTTGTTCTGCAATAATTTTTTCAGCAATTGGTCCTAAACCTGCTTCTTTTGCTTTAAAAGATTTACTTGTACGCTTAGGGCGATACGGTGCATAAATTTCTTCTAAAGCATTTTTTGTTTCGGCTGCATTCACCCGCGCCAACAAGTCATCACTCAATTTATTCTGTTCTTGCAATGACTGAATAACCTTTTCACGGCGCTCATATAAATCACGTAAATACGCTAAACGAGTATCTAATTGGCGTAACTGCGTATCATCTAAACCTTGTGTTACTTCTTTACGGTAACGGGCAATAAATGGAACACTGGCACCTTCATCAATTAAGCGGATGGCAGCTTCTACTTGGTTTGGACGTACGGCAAGCTCACTTGCCAACTGCTGAACTAAGTCAGTCATCGTGTTTGATCCCACAAGGATAAAGTTTAAAAGCACTGATTATAAAGACCAAGCCCATAAAATCCACACTTGTTTGCGTATTCAAAACGTTTTTTTGTATTGACTCTGAATATTTATAGTTTTTACGACTACTAGAGCACATAAAAACAGGAGTTCAAGTATGAAAAAGTTGAGGCTGAGCTCTGTTTTTTAATCTTTATAAAATATAAACGTAGGCCTTGTGTCATGAAAGTGACAAAAATTTATTATAAATTATGAGAAAATGATCATATTGATACATTCCTCAAAAGCTAAAAACATAGCGATTCAACAAGGTTTTATTCGTCCAATCTTTTAACCAACCCAACCATCTGCTTACCTCAACAATTAAAAGCTTTATAACAACCAAGTTGATTTACCTAAAATAACTTATTTGAAACAATTAGTTATTACTATTTAATTATTAAAAATTTATCAAATATTTAAGTATTTGTTTTTTTAGATCAGTCTTTGCTAAATTATGGGCTTAAGATGTTGTTTTTTGGTTTCAAACCACCTTGAAAATTGTAATTTTGAGCAAATTGATACATAGTCTTAACGAGAACATCAGCATTATACTGAGGGCTTGCTGGCAATAAGCCTGACCGACCCAATAATATATAAATTATGACTTTAAAAGGGAGTACATCATGAGTTTAGTTGTACCTGCTGAACATCCTGAAACCGTACACAACGAAACGGATCGTGTCGAACGTATTTTAGTGGTCGATGACGATGTGCGTTTACGTACCCTCTTGCAACGTTTTTTGGAAGATAAAGGCTTTGTTGTAAAAACTGCCCACGATGCTTCGCAAATGGACCGTTTATTACAACGTGAGTTATTTTCACTTATCGTACTCGACTTTATGTTGCCAGTTGAAGATGGTTTGAGTATTTGCCGTCGTTTACGCCAATCAAATATTGATACGCCTATTATCATGTTAACAGCGCGTGGTAGCGATTCAGACCGTATTGCAGGTCTGGAAGCTGGTGCAGACGATTACTTACCAAAACCATTTAATCCAAATGAGCTTTTAGCCCGTATCCGTGCTGTATTGCGTCGCCAAGTTCGTGAAGTTCCCGGTGCTCCAAGCCAACAAGTTGAAGTTGTGAGCTTTGGACCATGGTCTTTAGACTTGTCTACCCGCACGCTGACACGCGAAGGACAAATCGTTACCTTAACGACTGGCGAATTTGCAGTATTAAAAGCCTTGGTACAACACCCACGTGAACCATTAACACGCGACAAACTCATGAACTTGGCTCGTGGTCGTGAATGGGGTGCAATGGAACGTTCAATTGACGTTCAAGTCTCTCGTCTACGTCGTTTAATTGAAGATAATCCTGCACGTGCACGTTATATCCAAACTGTATGGGGCGTGGGTTATGTATTTGTTCCAGATGGTGCGGAATAAGCTTGAGATAAGATAGAGTGAGTTTAGAACCAATCGCGCCACAAAACTTTACTGACTACGCCACCTACTCTGAACGGAAACGAACTCGGTGGGAACGTTTTCTCGACAAGATTAAGCCACGCTCTGCTGCCATGCGTACCACCATTCTGGTACTGCTGGTGGTATTTTTTAGCTTATTTATGTCGTTATGGTTCTTTTGGCGCACTCTTTATTTACCTGAAATTCAACAACACGCCCGTTATCTAGCAGTTGAACTTGAACTCGTCAACAATCCAGATATACGAATTTTCCATCGTGACAACGAAGTTGATGTTGATACGTGGTTACGTAATCGTGTTGGTATTGAATACGTTACCAATCCCAAAGAATATCCAAGCGTCCGCGATAAAGTTATTGCTGAGTTTTTTACCAATCAGATCGAACAAAAACTGGCAAATGAGATTGGAACGAAGGATGTTACGGTTTACTTCCAGTTTAAGCCTAGCCCACGCATCTGGATTCAAACACCTGAAATGCATGGGAACTGGGTCCGTGAGCCTCTAAAAACTTACGCCAACTATAGTCCTGAATTACTGGTTGGTTGGATCGTTGGTGTTCCATTACTTTCAGCTATTATTATTCTGATTTTAGTTAGGCAGATGAACCGCCCTTTACGTCGTTTGCAAAATGCTGCCAATGAATATAGTAAAGCTGGAACGGCACCTTATTTAGATACCAATCACGGTCCCTTAGAAATTCGTCAGGTGAACCAAGCCTTTAACCGCATGGTTTATACGCTTGACCAAACTGAACGTGAACGACGTATTATGCTGGCCGGCATTTCACATGATCTAAGAACTCCTCTTACACGTATTCGCTTAACGGCGGAAATGTTACCTGATGAGTTTTTACGTGAAGGTCTGGTCTATGACGTAGATGATATGGATGCAATTCTTAATCAGTTCATTTCTTATATGCGTGATGGCTCAGATGAAGAATTGAAAGACACCAATATCAATATGCTTTTGCAAGAACTTGTTATCCAGTTTAAGCCACTTGATATTCACTTCGAGATGCAGGATGTGCCAATTATTCCGGCACGTAGTCTTTCTTTAAAGCGACTTATTGCCAACCTGATTAACAATGCAAAACGCTATGGTGCCGAACCAATAGAACTCAGTGCAAAAGTTGAAAATGAACATATTTTAATTACTGTTGCCGATCATGGTGAAGGTATTCCAGCAGATCAAATAGAAGAGTTAATGCAACCTTTTGTTAGAGGAAACTCGGCAAGAACAGTTCAAGGAAGCGGTCTGGGCCTTGCGATTGTCAAACGTATTGTTGATATTCACCATGGTGAAATTCAAATTCATAACCGTGAACAAGGCGGTTTAGAAGTTATTATTTCTTTACCTATCCCGAAACCAAGCACTGAAGAAAATAGCTCGATCAATCCATTAGAAAAAATAAAACAAACTTTGAGTGAGCGCTTTTAATTTAACCAGTTAGTTATTAAAAGCCTCATTTCAAAGACAAATAAAATAATTAAAAATCAATAAAATAAAAATCATAAATATATTTTATACCACCATTTATTTACAAAATTAGACCTTAGCCTAACACCTATGCACTTTTCAATTTTTCATAGCTAAAATCCCCTATGTTTTGACAATTCTGAGGATGTCCAATGTCTTTAAGTCGTATTCGCCTAGCTTCTCTTCATGACAAGGTCATCAGTGCTGAACAAGCTGCACAATTCATCGAAGATGGAATGACCGTAGGTATGAGTGGTTTTACTCGTGCTGGTGAAGCTAAAGCTGTTCCACAAGCACTTGTAGAACTTGCAAAGAAAAATCCGTTAAAAATCACGTTAATTACGGGTGCCAGCTTAGGTAACGACTTAGACAAACAACTCACGGAAGCAGGTGTTTTATCTCGTCGTATGCCATTCCAAGTGGATAACACTTTACGTCGTGCCATTAACAATGGCGAAGTTATGTTTATTGACCAACATTTGTCTGAAACTGTTGAGCAAATGCGTAACCAACAGCTTAAACGTCCTGATGTTGCAGTGATTGAAGCAATTGCAATTACTGAAGATGGCGGCATTATTCCAACGACTTCTGTTGGCAACTCTGCAAGTTTTGCTATTTTTGCCGAGAAAGTAATTGTTGAAATCAACACATCTTTAAGCGAAAGCTTTGAAGGTTTGCACGACATCTACATTCCCACCTATCGTCCAACACGTACCCCAATTCCATTAACAAAAGTGGATGAGCGCATTGGTACATCAGCAATCCAAATCGATCCTGCAAAGATTGTTGGTATTGTATTTAACGATACGCATGACTCACCATCAACAGTAACCCCGCCAGATGATGAAACTCAAGGCATTGCAAACCACCTCATTGCTTTCTTTAACAAAGAAGTTGCTGAAGGTCGCTTACCAAAAAGCCTTGGCCCATTACAAGCAGGTATCGGTTCTATTGCCAATGCTGTATTAACAGGTTTAAAAGATTCTGACTTTGAAGACCTCATCATGTACTCAGAAGTATTACAAGACTGTACTTTTGAATTAATTGATGCAGGCAAAATGAAATTTGCTTCTGGCAGCTCAATTACACTTTCTGCAAAATGTGGCGAAAAAGTTTTTGGCAATATCGAAGCTTACAAAGACAAATTAGTACTTCGTCCACAAGAAATTTCTAACCACCCTGAACTGGTTCGCCGTTTAGGTATTATCGGCATTAATACTGCACTTGAGTTTGATATTTACGGTAACGTGAACTCGACTCACGTGTGCGGGACTAAAATGATGAACGGTATTGGTGGTTCAGGTGACTTCGCTCGTAACGCTCACTTGGCGATCTTTGTGACTAAATCAATTGCTAAAGGCGGCGATATCTCTTCTATCGTGCCAATGGTGAGTCACGTTGACCACAGTGAACACGATGTTGATATTTTAGTGACAGAGCAAGGTTTGGCGGACTTACGCGGTTTAGCACCTCGCGAACGTGCTCGCGCTGTTATCGACAATTGTGTACACCCACTTTACCGTGATGCATTAAATGATTACTTTGATCGTGCATGTGCTAAAGGTGGACATACGCCTCATTTACTTCGTGAAGCATTGTCTTGGCATGCAAACTTCGAAGAAACAGGTCAAATGCTTCAAGCAGCACCAGTTGCAAAATCAGCTTAAATAACTGGTTTAATTCAAGCACTCCTACGGGGGTGCTTTTTTATTTGTTTAAATTATTCATAAAATACTGCTCAAGCCCGAATTTTTATTTTATCTTTTCAGCACATCAAAACAAAAAGTAGAAATCTATATGTTTATTATTCGTCAATTTACAAATGCGGATCTGGAAGATGTCGTTATTTTATGGGAAAGCTGCGGCCTGACTCGTCCTTGGAATAATCCTGAAACCGATATTTTCAGAAAAGTCTCACAACAAGATGATTTATTTTTGGTTGCTATTAAAGATGAGCAACTCATTGGCACGCTTATGGGTGGCTACGACGGCCATAGAGGCTGGATTAATTATTTGGCTGTTCACCCCCACCAACAACGCTTAGGAATAGCTACAGCGCTCGTTCAGCAGCTTGAAAAGCGACTGATTGCTCGGGGCTGCCCAAAACTACAATTATTGGTGCGTAAAGATAACCTAAATGTACTGAATTTTTATGAACAGCTCGGCTATGACGAAGTAGAAGCGGTATGTTTAGGAAAACGTCTAATTAACGATAGTTCACATGATTAAGCCCTTACTTGTTATAGCTTTGACATAATAAGAACTTGGGGATAAGTGACAATGCTTGTGGATAAATCTCATTTTACCCACAAGTAAGAAAATGATTTGTTCAGATAAAACAATAGGCATGAAAAAAGCCTCATACGTTATGTATGAGGCTTTTCGAATATGGTGGCGAGACCCAGGATCGAACTGGGGACACACGGATTTTCAATCCGTTGCTCTACCTACTGAGCTATCACGCC